>NZ_BFAZ01000009.1:1500000-1774662 GCF_003114815.1 Leptospira ellinghausenii | reverse complement strand
ATAAAAAAGTTCGCAGTTCATGGGAATTATTTTTCTAAATTGGCTCGGGACCTCGTGGCGATATGAGACATAATATTGGTATAATGTGACATAATTCGTTTACGTGAAATATAAAGATAAGAGGGGTAATGCGGCGGTAAAGGGAGTGTTTCAAGAAGGATAGGTGGTCGTTTAACGTGTGGTAGATTACAAAATCAAAGACTGTATACTGTTAGGTGCTTCCTGTAGGCCTAGGCGAATTGTGTTTGCCACCTGACGGCGAAAAGGTGAACTTGTTTGGATTTATTTTTGTCAAAACCCAGATTCGTATGGATAGATTTGCCGTTATGTGATAGATGGAGCGTATTGGGTGGCGGGTGGATTACCCCACCCAGTTCGATACGGGCGGGGATCTATACCTTCCTACTCTCCCATACAGTATTTTCTCATAACAGTCACCAAACGACTACCAAACGGAACTATTTCCACCTCTTCCCAGCCAAGTCGAACATACAGATTAACAGCAGTATCAGAAAACAAATATAGTTCAGAAAATCCTCTTTGCTTTGCCAAAAATTCTAACTGCTTACAAAGCAATGCCCCATACCCTTTTTGGCGCATCTCAGGAATTGTATACACCAAACCTAACCAGTGTTTATGGATTTTGAACTTTGGCTGAAGGTCCAAAAGACCTACGTGATTATAAATTCCTCCCGTTGCGATCGGAACGGAATCGATTGTCATAACAACTTGTAACTGTGTTTCATCAATCAACACGGATTTTATTTTAGCCAAAGATTTATCTAAAGGAATTTTCCACTCTTCATGATACCAATTTGTTATAAGTGAAATTAATTCAGTATCATGAGGTGACAGGATGCGGAACTCAGCTTGATTCACAATTTTTGATTTAACTCCTAATAAAGCATCAGAATCTAATCCATCGGATGAATCAATCAACTCCAGAAGATACAGAATTCACCTAGATTTACTTTTAATAGCGAAGATGGAATTGCATATAACTATACCCTTCAATTGCCGACTGACCGTAGTTAGCAAATTCCGGATTGATTGGCAAATAACCAATTTCGATTGTTTCCTTATCTAATCCTAAATAATAAAAGGTAGCTGCAGAGACAAGCATAAGTCCCATCAAAATCACCATTGGTCCAGCCACAAGTTGGCGTTTCCTACGATTTTCAATCGGTAACGTACCAGCAATCAGTTTTAAATTTCTACCTTTTGATTCTGCATTTTCGATCACTTGATTTTGCGTGTAATACCAAAAAAAGAATTCATTTGGATTATTTTCGTAGAAGGATCTGATTGCAATCGCATTTGTGAAAGTAACCTGAGATCGAGCTCCCGAATATGCTTGCCTAGATGCATAGTTCAAATATGCATAACTTGCGTAAAATAATAACGCACCATATAGAGAGTATGTCGTAAAATCTTTATAGGTATGATCCAGAAATACATTTTGTTTATTTTTATAATAAACTTCAGACTGACCTTCTCGCAACTGCACATCTAAAGAAGTTTCCTCATTTTCTATTGCATCTATAGACCGAAAAACATCGATATATCCTTCTTTTGATACTCGGAGTCGATTCATGCCTGTTGGGATGGACAAATGTTGAATCGGTGTTTTTCCCAAGTATTGAATCCCTAAGTAAACATCTGATTCTACATTTGAAGTGACAGAAATATAAGAACTACTCAACTTAATTGAAAGTTTAACATCGACTTCGAATTTTTTCCCTTTCTCAAGAATGACTTCAGACTTATAAGGATGAAAACCTTCTTTAAAAATAAATAACGATCGCCTTCCGATAGGAAACTTTTTCTCCGCAAGTGGAGTTTTACCTAAATAAATTCCATCCAAATAAACAAGTGCACCCTCTTCTCCATTTGCAGTCAAACTGAACGTAGTTGTCTCTTTTCCTTGCAATTTCTCTTTTATGGATTCACCAAGTGGACCCATTTCTTGGTAGGCTCGAATTACGGATGTTTGGTGTTCAAAGGGGATTGTTTTTCCTTCATAATCATCGAACAAATAAACCTTCGTACGCAAAGAATTCTCAACCACTTCGTAAGAGCCAAACAGAAGATAGTCACAGCCATATTTGGAAGCAGTTCCAAATGCCTCGTCAACTCGTAATGGCTTTTTATCCCACATCTGTTTGATCGAAATCTTTATGTAACGGGGATCTTTTTCTGGAGAAACTTGTTTTTTTCCGATTCTTAGATCTTCTAAATCTTTTTCGTCGGATATCTCTTTCTTTTTTCTTTTTACATTCGGAGATTCTGCATCAATTTTTTCCTGTAAGGTTGAAACAGGATTTTCACCAAAAGAATGATAAATTATATTCTTTCTAGGATATTCTACATAAGTATATTCTAAATTTCTAAGATCGGAAAGCAACACAGAAGGAATTCCTTTCATTAGATATTCTTTTGTAACATCTTCCTTAATTGCAACAAATGGGAAAATACAAAGATTTCTGCTTGATTCAAAAGTAACTCCACCTTTGTATGATTGACTGGGGAAATTATAATAGTCATCAATGGAAAATAATGGAAGAGTATTTCCTAGTAGTCCCAAAATGAGCAATGCAGCAGAAATTTTATGTTTCATGTTTTTGATTGCGGGACCCCAATGAATAAACCAAAGTTAAAATAGCGATGATGGGAAGCAAAACGGAAAATGGAGACTTATCGAAATAATCTTTTGAAAATGAGATTTGTTCCCCTAATCCTGGCCCAGTGTCCCCCACCGAAGTTTGGATACCCAAATAAGAAAATAATGCCGTAGTCATTACAACAGTCGGTAATCCAGAAAAAAATAAAAACCGAAACATACTCCTAAGTGCAGGCAGATAATGTAGAACAATCAGATGATAAGGTTTTGCACCAAAACAAAGCGAAGCCGCTATGTATGGACTTATTCGAATCTCTCTGATTTTAGCAGTTAATGATTCGTAAACCACTGCCCAATCAGATACTAAAATTGCGATCATAATCGAAATTGGATTATTTGGAAGTATACTGATCACAATTAATGCAGACAATAAGGAAGGAATGGCAAGTGAAACAGAAACAAAACCCGATAGAAAAAAATCAGATCGTTTTGGAAAAACCAAAGTTAATGTTGAGACTAAAAAAGAAAACAAAATCGTAAGTAACCTTGCTGGAACTACGATGAGTATTGTCGACATGGATCCATAACAAAACAAAGCTAAATTATTTCTCCCCAATCGATCGGTTCCCAACATAAATCCATCTGAAAAGATTGGTAAATTATTATTGGTTAGATCAACATAAGAAGGAACTGGTAAAAATAAAATCCCCCAAACAATAGTTCCAAAAAACAAAATACGAATCGAATTAAGGAGCATTTCGATACTCCCCAGAGAAATAATTTTGCAAATGGTATCCAAGTCGATTTAAACTATAAAATAAAATCCCTGAATACATAAGTAAAGTTGATAACAAATAAGTATCCATGGATTTTATCGAGTAATATAACGATTTTCCAATTCCCGGAAAAAAGAAAATTTCTTCAACCACCATGGCGCCAGATAACAATGAACCAAAATCTAATACCAAAAGTATAAATGAAACAGGTAATACTTTTAAAAATATTTCTACCCTTACAATGTAACTCCAAGGATAATATCGAGTCAAAAGTAATTGAACGTATTTAGATTTAGATTCTTTTATGACTTCTGGCAAAAGGTACAATGACAATCTAGCAAAAATTCTAGAACCCAATGTAATGCCTGGTAAGACAATGAAGTATGTGTTCCCTGTCTCATATCCACCGGGAGGAAACCACTCAAGTTTATAGAAAAATACGATTAACAAAAGTATGGCGACTATAAAAACTGGAGTTGACAATATAAAATTAGAGATTGTTTCAACAATTATGTACAATCGATTGGAACGAAAATAAATTGTTAGTAAAGCCAATCCAAACGCAAAAGTAGCGCCAAATAAAATACTAAAAAGTGCTAAATGTGTAGTAGCAAAAAAACGATTTGTGATATGTCCATAAACAGATTCACCATTTTGCGTTTTGCCACCAGCTTCCCATACTAAACGTTCCCAAAATTCAAGATACGAAGTTAGAATATTTTTATTTGCAGTTTCTAAACTGGAAATTGCAGAATCTGCATACAAATAGGATTTATCTTTTGTATGAAATTCTGATACAAAACTACTAATCATTGACAAAAGTAGCAGGAAATAAAGAAAACGGAAAACTTCCGACTTCACAGTGTTAACTTTTGGAAAGGAATGCCTTTTGGATTTCTTCGAAGTTTTTGGCTTTAATCAGTTTCTCCCTTTCCTCAGGGATGTTTAGAGTTTTTGCAATTAAAGCTAATGTCTTAATGTGATCCTGAAATTTGTTTTTAGGAACAATTAACATGATAAAAATTTGGACAAGGCCATGGTCCAAAGCATCAAAATCGATTCCGCTGGGTGCAATTGCCATTGCACATTTTAATTCATTTACGTAATGAACGGAACAATGAGGAATCGCTACACCACTTCCGATACCAGTTGACATTGATTTTTCTCGATTCATCAACGAAGCAACTGTTTCGTCTTCATGAATTGCGTCTAACGTTTGTGTGGCGACCATATGCGAAATCATTTTCCGAATTGCATCTTCTTTCGTTGATGCTTTAAAGTCGAAAATGATATTTTTAGGATCCAGAATCTCCAGAAGTTGATTCATTTGGTATTACTTACTCCCACATTTCCAAACTCGACTTATTTTCCAAGAAAAACCCTTACAAATAGAGACTCTATCAGAAAAAAAACGACCACTACCCATATACCACTTATACCCAATTTTCCTACAAAAAAAGCAATCGGGAGTAAAATAAGGAAACTGACAATTGTCACATAAAAAGAACCGTAAAAATTCCTTCCAGGTGCTAATTGAATAAAAAAGGCCAAAGAAGCATAGGACAAGTTCCAAGAATAACCAGTTAACCCAACACCAATTCCCCAAACAAAAAATAAAAGGAACCAAGCAAGAAAGAAACTAAGAAGTATTGTGCGGCGAAAAGAAACCCATGCAACACTTACTAATAAAAATATACCTAAACTTTCTGCGATTGATAGGAAGAATTTTGAATTTGAAGAACTATCAGAAATCCAAGGTAAAGACATGGGAAGCAAACTAGTTTCAATAGGTATACCAACACTAGATGCAAGACTATATTCTGATCTAAGTTGATACCCCATGAGAGAAAATGAGGAATCAAATATATACAAAAACAATATGACAAAAATGGAAATTGGCAACCGTAAGGAATAATATTGTATTAAAAAAAAGTGAGCCACAAAAGCAAATACCATAGATACTGATAATAAAATTGGGTTCAGCCATGCAGTAGGGATAATCAGTAAGATGATCAGCAATTGCGAAATCAGACCGATCCAATATGGAGTTTGTTTATTCCTTATGCAAACACCCAAATAAAGAAAAGTGAGAATCGAAGCCAAAACAATTGGTAGGATTGGTAACGGCATTACAAAAGCCAAAGAGTACCCTAAAAAAAATATGAGTGTTAAAAAATAAAATAGATCAGCAAAAATTTCTGATGATTTAATCCCCCAGCTATTTTCAGAAAGTATATAAAGGTTTTTTAACATCATAAATTTTGTTTAAACAACCTCTTCGATTCGTTTTCGAATATCAATCCCTGCCGGGCAGTATACTGTACAAATTCCACAACTAACACACTTTTCTTTATCGAATTCTTCGATTTTTCCTTTAATCAATTGGAATGGATTTGCTTGAGTTGGGCAATATTGGTTACATTCCAAACAATCGATACAACTGAACTCTTTCCTAACTGCTGGGAGTTTTTCGTACAATGTAATTGCATAATGTTCATAGATATTAAAATAACCTAAGGAATTTACATCCATTGGCTGAATTGCTTCGAAAACCGTATCAAAGGAAGCAATCTTATAACGTTTGTCTAAATTTGCAGGAATAAAAGCCAAGGATTGACCATTTGTCAAAAAAAACTGTCTAGGTTCTAAATCCATTCGACCTTTACGGTCCACCAAAAAGACAGCTAAGTGTCGTTTGGTGAATGGTTCACCGAAATACAATTTACGTAATATATGATAAATTGTCTCTGCACCCAAGTATAAAATCTCATTTGATTGAAGAGATTTTTTTGCCTTTTTGACATCCCATTGGAATTGTTTATGTAAAAAATATTCAGGGATACCATTAGGGTGTTCAAACTTTAATGTTGGGATCTCAAAAAAGTTTTTAACTTCTACTTTGGGAAATGTAGTTTTTAGTAATTCAATGAAACTGGAATAAGCTTCTTTCATTGAAGTTAAAATCATTTCTTCAAAATCTAAATGTTGGTAACGTGAAAAGGGAGATAATACAATTTGAATTGAAGGATTGGATTTAAATTTTAAGAAATAATCCTTAAGTGGCATTTCAACGATATCAAGAGATGCCAAAGCACCTTCATCAAATGCATTTATAAGTGATGAAAAATCATAACTCTTAAATTGATAAATTGAACTGGTTGACCAAGAACCATCTTGTTTGATTTGAAAAAATTTTTGATCAGCAGTTAATGTTGCGACTCCATTTACAGGTGCGAGAACCTTTGTACCGTTATGCGAAAGCATAACTTGCCCGTGAGTCACTCGAGTAGGATAGGAATCAGTAATTTCGCTGCCCGTAGGAACGGGGATCAGGAATTGACCCTGAATCGTCCGTTCTCTTTTATTTTCAGTTTTATGAAATTTACGAGCGAAGGCGCGAGGTAACCTGGGAAACAACACGCCAGTAATGATTTAGACGGCTTTCACCATGTAGATTTCGTCTTTGATTGGGAGCTCTTTTTTCAAATTTTTGATGTAAGGTAAAATTTCTCCCATTTCTTCGTAGTATTCACAATTTGTTTGCATACGACGAGCGACGGTAAAGTATTTATAAAGTTTTTCTTCACCGGAACGTTTTGACCATTTCTTCTTGTTACATTTTACGCGAAGAATGTATTTATCTTGCTCCGATTCGTATTGGCGAACCACAACACAATGCAAACAGTTCGCGCAGTAGACTTTTTCACTCATGGATGACCCCTGGACCTAGGTTGAATTTACAGCTTTTTGGAAGGAAAGGTTTCGTCAAGTAAGTACCATCGCTCTTCCTTAAGCGACGGCACGAAGTTCCTTTTCTGCTTTGGTCGCTGGTTTGAATTTCCAGAACGACTCTGCCACAGAAAGATAGGAGACATAGAAAAATCCGATAGAATAGAGAACCATAAAACCGATCATGTATGGTTTTCCGACCATGAAGGATAAATAAATGCAAAATACACAATAAGCACCCATAAAGAATTCGAGGAAAGCTCGGTAATCCACAGGAACCACATATTTGATTTTGTCCTGTAAACTATCCCCTTCTTTTTCAATTCTGAGTTTTGGAGTGCGTTTGAATCCCGATTGGACACCAAAAACGGCTTCTACCCAAGCATATGTGTTCATCACAGCAATTCCAGTTCCGATCATCACAAGAATAGGAAGGTACACCAATTTGGATTTCCAGTTTTTGTGAATTTCTCTTTGGGAATACGCGTAAAAAATAACAGGTCCCATGGAGCCAACGGAAAGAACCGCGGCCGATCCAAATAGAATTTCCATTGGGAGGTCATCCATTTTAAATCCTGCCCAATATTCCATCAGAAGGAGAGGAGCTGTGAGAAGGATGTTGATGATCATCAGTGGATGAACTGAATAATTGATTAAGTGGGTGATCGCCTCACCTTTGATTTTCCAAGATTCCTTGGACTTCCAAATGCGAGGGATGAGTTTGACTGCTGTTTGGATGGACCCTTTGCACCAACGGAATTGTTGTGCCTTGTACGCATTCATCGTTGCAGGGATTTCGGCCTTACAAACTACATCTTTGATATAACGGAATCTCCAACCTTTGAGTTCAGCTCGGTAGGATAGGTCAAAGTCTTCTGTGAGGGTATCATGTTCCCATCCACCAGCATCTTCAATGCAAGAACGTCTCCAAATCCCAGCTGTCCCATTAAAGTTCATCCAAAGGTTTGAACCATTTCGTGCCACTTGTTCAATCATAAAGTGACCATCGATTCCAAAACTTTGGGCTTTGGTTAAAATATTATAAGTTTCGTTGATATGGCCCCAACGTGTTTGGACCATTCCGATCGATTCATCATCAAAATACCCCATCGTACGGAGTAAAAAATCGGGATCTGGAGTAAAATCAGCATCAAAGATTGCGATATAATCCCCTTTTGCCTTCGCCATTCCTTCATCCAATGCACCAGCTTTGTGGCCTTTACGATTGGTTCTATGAACGTGTTCGATCCAAATTCCTTTTTTCTTGTACTGAGCAACAAGAGTTGCCACCTTTTCAATGGTTTCATCAGTGGAATCATCTAAAACTTGGATTTGGAGTTTTTTTGCAGGGTATTGTAAATTGCAAGCGGACTCAATCAAACGATCGACCACATAAAATTCATTAAAAATAGGAAGTTGGACCGTAACCGTTGGTAGGTTTTTGTCCTTTAAAGATAGGATTTTTGATTCATCCTCTGCGCAGTTTTGTTTGTATCTGCTATACAAAAACACCATGAGGTAGGTGTGTAACCCAAAGTAGAACAGAACTAAAATATCGAAACCGTAAAGAACCAAAAAGGATATAGATAAAAACGTGAGCATAGTTATAGTCAAAATCGACAAATAGGGTGTTTTGGTCAAACATTTTGTGCACCGCCAAATAAAAATAGAATTTCTTTCGTTTGCGATCAAGGCCCATACCACAACATTGGTTGCAATTCTATGGATTCTCAATGGAAACGATTCTGGGAAACCGGCCTCTTCCCTTCTCTCGAATTTAGCCTTAGCCTCTCGATAGGTTATGTTTTGTCTCTGTTCTTTTATGTTGCTGGGTCAGAATTATCTTTAATTGATAGGACAGATACAGCCTATCCCATCTTACAAGCGTTAATTGCTATTTTTTTTGCAGCTGGGTTTATTTATAGGAAATACAAACAAAACTTTCCATTTACCTTCAGTTTGGCACTACTAACACTTGCAATCGGTCAAGTGATTTGGCTTTTATTGGGGAACACTTCCGAATTCTTAATCGATTATATCTTTTCCTTCGAATTAGTTTTGATTGGTGGAATCTTATCTGCTTTTTCAGTTGGAATTTATGGCGGATCCTTACGTGACTTCAGGTTTTTGAGTTTTACTTTAGGAGTAACTGTATTTACTTTTTACTCCCTTTTTGAACCTAACCAAAACTATTCGATAAAAATACTTTTAGCCATATTATATATACTATTGTCGTTTTATTTTTTTAGCACTTTATTCCAACAAAATCCAATCTCTAGTAAGTTTTATAAAATTAGATCAAAAATTGGGAAACACCCTTTATTTTCGCCTTTTTATCGATCAAGTTTATCCTTACTCATTGCATATTGTATTCTCCATTTATATTTCCAACCAGGACCCAAAATACCTTTAATACTTTCTATATCATTCTCCGTGACTTTCGGAAGAGTATTATCACTATTAGGTGGATTAAAAAAAGAAACAAAAGCAGTGTTCTTAATAGGAAGAGTTGCCTTGTTGTTTGCTTTTTTCTTCTTTATTTACCAAACCTATTGGAGTTCATTTTACATTGCACTTTGCATCATTGGAGGAACAATCGTTGGTTTTTTTAAACCAAACAAAACACCTTACAAAGAATATATGATGATTGGTATGGAAACAGGAATATACTTGGGACTTTCGTTCCTTTTATATTTTTGGAATTTACCAATGGGAATTCGCACATTTACTGCTCTTTTGTTTGTTCCTGTTTTGGTTTATCCTTATTTATTGCAAAAACATATTGTCAGATTGCCTCGCATTCTAATGTTAGCTGGCGCAATTTTAATAGTGATCTTCTTTTTTTCTCCACCTACAATCCGAACAAACTCACCTTTTTCAAAAAAAGAGAATTTTGATCCGATCCCATTTGCCATCACAAATCTAAATTTTAATGAAGAAGAATATATTTTTTACAAATCTGTTTTACCTTTTCCTTCCAATCCTTTTTTACCAAAAAGATCAGAAATCAAAGATAAAATCGTTGTATTGGGATTGAGTTCTAACCAATCACAAATCATATCTTATATTGAAAGGTTAAGTGAAGAAAATCATCCGTTTTTAATCATTACGACTAGAAACAAAACCAATCAATTCCATCATATCAATGCACTGTCATTACTTAGTAGAAAATCATATTGGAATTTTGATATATACTATCCGAACTATTTAAGTCAAAAAATTACATTTGCACCAACACTTCCAAATGATTGGAAATTAAAGTATTTTCATGAAAAACTTGATAATGCTTCTTTCCAAGAAGTAGTGAACCACTTGGATTCTGTTTTAAAATATTCTTCAGGTGATTTAAGAAAAGACGCATTCGAGATTAAACATTTATACTATGAATCGTTTGCAGCATATGCAAAATTTTATCATAATATTGGCCAAAATAAATTAAGTTTAGATGCAATTGCATATGCAAGAAAATTTGAATCACCGAAACCAGATTTACTTAGAATTGCATTTAATAGTTTAAAATTCACAACACCTGAAGCAGAATACATCCCAATCCTTGAAGATTTGAGTATTGATTCAGAGTTCCAAGAGTTTGCTTGGAATTCTCTCATTCCTATGTTTGAATCTTTAGGAGACTGGAACAATGCTTTAAAAACAATGGGATTTTTAGAAAAGTATTATAGAACAAATAATCAAATTGAACAAGCAAATGAACTTGAACTAGCTAGAGTTAGGTTATACATCAACCAAGAAAACTGGAAAGAAGTAGAACCTATTATTTCTACACGTTTAAGAGAAAATCCCAATTCAGTGATTTGGGAACGATTGAAAAATGAAGTAATTGAAAAAAAAGACTCATTTAGACGTATCAGTATACGACCAGACGCAAAAGAGGCAAGAATCCAATGATCCATTCTACATTACTCGGTATCCTCGCAGCAATTTTATCCGTTTTTGTTGCGATCTTAATTGAAGGTGCATCATTACGATCATTTTTCCATATCCCAGCTATGTTTCTTATCGTAGGTGGAACGTTAGGTGCTACTTTTGCATCTTTTTCTATTTCACAAATTTCAAAAGCCATTCGGGATACTCGATTTGCATTGCAAAAACGGAGAGAAACAGATTTAAAACTTTTATTCTTTCGATTTTGGGAAAAAGCAAGGAAAGATGGATTACTTTCTCTCGAAGATGAATCCAAAAAATTGGATAACCCATTTTTACAAAAAGGAATACAATTGATAGTAGATGGCTCTGATCCAAGAACGATTGAAGAAATCCTTTGGGAAGCACATGAAGAAAAGGAGAAAGAAGATTTAAAGTCTGCAAGAGTCTTTGAAACAGCAGCTGGTTTTTCCCCTACCATCGGAATCATTGGAACCGTCCTGGGACTAGTAACGGTTCTAGAAAATTTGGATGGTGGAACGAAAGTACTTGGCCAAGGAATTGCTACTGCTTTTATTGCAACATTTTATGGTATTTCCTTTGCAAATTTAATTTTGTTACCTATTTCCAATCAATTAAAAGTAGTTGCAAAACGAGAAAGTAACGAACGTCAGGCGATCATGAGAGGAATTTTATCCTTACAATCTGGTGAAAATCGCAGAATTTTAGCAGAAAGAATCGATCCATTTGTCAACCAATCATGAGATGAGGTTATTTCGAGATTGGTACGATACAAAATAATTGGTGGATCTTTTGGTCCCTAAAGTCTGGTGGTATCGATTCCAATGTACGATTTATACATAGATACCCTCTTTCCTTCCATTCCTCTTCTTCAACTTCCATTTTAAACTTACGAAAATTAGTTGAGAACCAAATTTCGCCGTGATCGGTTAGAAATTTTGTTAGCAATAATAGAAGTATATTTCTATGTTTAGTTTGCACATCCCATTCTTCGTACATTTTTTTACTATTTGAGAATGTTGGTGGATCAAGGAAAATTAAATCATACCTTTCTCGGTTAGGGTTTTTAGCTTCACCTTCTAACCATTGCAATATGTCAGCATTGATAATTTGATGATTCTGACCAGTAAAGCCATTTCGTTGTAAATTTTGATTCGCCCATTCACAATATGTTTTTGAAAGATCTATACTTTTTGTCTTAATTGCACCACCTGACGCAGCGTATACGGAAAACGCACCAGTGTATGAAAATAAATTAAGAACAGATTTATTCCTTGATTTTTCTTTTAACCATTTCCGCGTAATTCGATGGTCTAAAAATAATCCTGTGTCTAAATAATCAGAAAGATTGATTCGGAATTCTAAGTTAGCTTCCTTTACCCAATGATCATTCCCTTCAATTGCTATTTTTTCGTATTGATCGGTGCCTTTTTGTTTCCTACGACTTTTTAAAAAAAGAGTATCACCTGATATTTGAAATACATTTTTCACAATTCCGGCAATTTGTGCAAATCGTTCTTCGTGGTCTGCTTCTGCTTGGAATCGTAACGAACTTTTATCATACAAAACAAATCCATTTGGATATCGATCCAATATACACGCAACTTGGGGTATGTCTTCAGAATAGATCCGATAACATTCTATATTTTCGCGTTTCGCCCATTTTTCGCGCTCTTTTTTTAATTTGCGAAGGCGATTTTCAAACATTATGAGGGCACCTAATCCTCGTTCCGTCATGGTTATTTCCTTATTTGGCGGGCTTTTTGGGTAGACTTCCCCGCCCTACTAGAGACTGGGTGGGGTTATCCACCCGCCACCCAATACGCTCCATATAACATACCTACCGAAAAAGTCCTCTTTAATTCAATTTCTAAGATTTTTTTTTTCAAAGAGGTTCATGTTTTTGATTGGTGATAGTTTCGTAATCAAAAATCATGTCGGCTATATGTCCTCTAAAGATACGACTTTTGTTTATTGTGATGGAAGTTCCCGTGGAAATCCTGGTCCAGCTGCAATAGGAGTTTCCTTTCAAGATAATGATGGGAATGAATTTTTGTCCCTATCTGAAAAGATTGGAAATGCTACTAACAATATTGCAGAATGGAATGCCTTATTTCGAGGTATGGAAGAAGCAATCAAACAAAATATCAAAAAAATAAAGTTTAGATTGGATTCGGAACTTGTCGTAAAACAGATGAAAGGCGAATACAAAGTCAAAAACAAAGATCTTTTAGTATTTAAAAATAAATGCGACCAACTCAGAAATTCATTTGATAGTTTTGAAATTCAATATATACCGCGCGAACAAAATGCACGCGCTGACCAACTTGCAAATCTTGCGCAAGACAACAAAGGATGAAAACTCAAATTCAACAATTTGTACTACTACTTTCCTTTTGGATGGCATTAGGATGTAATCCTTCCTATACAAAACAATTGGATAAAATTTTAGAAGAGGGAACTATCTATCAGTCTGCGATATTTTGTGAACAAAATAAAGTCCATCTAAAGGAAAGAGAGTTAGAATGTAACGAGGTTACAAAAAAAGCGAAAGAGGAAATTGATTCCATCATCAATCGTAGACTAGACTTAGGAATTGCACCAGTTATCATTGAGAAATCCAAAGGGAAAGAAATCGAAGAATTTTTAAAAGTACATACACAAATGGGGATCCGTTATTGGGAAATCTGGAAATCGAGTGTGATTTTAGAATAGACAATCTCTGCCATTTTGCGATAACCATTTTATATGGCTGGCGATCCTTCTCAAATTCTCAAAAAAATTGGACTCAAGGTTACGAAAAACAGAGAACAAGTTTTATCGATCTTACAAGGATCCCAAAGACCACTCAACCACCAAGAAATCATGGAAAAACTTCCGAAAGAAGAATCTTGGGATCGAGTTACTATCTATCGTGCATTATCTGATTTAGAAGAAAAAAATCTACTCAACTCTCTGCATTCCGCTGATCGTGTGACTTATTTTGAATTGAAATCGGATGGGAATCATGTTGTATCTTTTGCGCATGGCCATTTGATCTGTAATGTTTGCGGAAAAATTGAGTGTATCGATGATCCTTGGAATGGTATGCCTTCATCAAAACAACTAAAAGGTTTTACAACAGAATCAGTTGAAATTGTTTTTCGAGGCAAATGTCGAAATTGCCAGTAAACCTTTCCTCTTACATTCCTACCTTTCATAAAAATCATTTAGAGATCATCGACTCTACCTTAAAAAATTCAGGATTTGAATGTTATTTGGTAGGTGGTTCTGTTCGCGATTTGGTAATGAAAAAAATTCCCAAAGAATATGATCTCACTACAAATGCTGAACCAAAACAAGTTAAAAAGTTATTCAGAACTGTTATAGATACTGGCATCGAACATGGTACGGTAACGATTGTGATTGATAAGGTAAACTACGAAGTAACAACGTATCGTATCGATAAAGATTATACGGATGGTAGAAGACCTGGTCATGTTGAATTTGGTACAACGCTACATGAAGATTTAAAAAGAAGAGATTTTACAATGAATGCCTTAGCATTCGATCTTCAATCTGAAGAGTTAATCGATGATCATTCAGGCTTAGTTGATATAGAAAATCAAACAATTCGAACAATCGGTAACCCTATCCAAAGATTTTCAGAAGATGGATTAAGACCAATTAGAGCCCTTCGTTTTGCTAGCACACTTAACTTTACAATTGAAGAAGAAACTAAAAAAGCAATCCATCAAACGAAACATATCACTCAAAAAATTTCATTAGAACGATTCCAAGACGAAATATTAAAATCATTTGTAGGTGAAAATCCTGCTAAAATGATTCAATTGTTAGCAGAAGAAAATATTTTCCAGATTTTTCTTCCAACTATACCAATAGATCTTAAACCGAACGAAACGATTCTTTATAAGCTCAATCAAATTCCAAATGATTTGATTGGGTTCCAACTTGCCTTTGCTTTTTATTCGATTTTACCAAGCTTAACACTAAAAGAATTGGAAACTCATTTACGTACTCTCAAGTTTTCTGGACAAAACATAAAAGATACAATTTTGTTTTTTGATTTGTTGTTAAAATGGAATCAAATTGCGAATACAAGTTCTCTCTCATCGTATACGATTAAAAAAGATTTTTTAGCGCCCGTTAAACGACATTTTTTGAATCGATACGAATTGAATCGTAACTTTTATGAAAAATTAAAACCAATTTTTGGTGATCAAATCGAAACGATGATCACAATTTGGGAAAAAAATCCTCCCTTATTACTTTCCGATTTGGCAATGAACGGCAACCAATTGAGTGAAAATTTTCCATACTTACCAAAAACTAAATTTGGTGAGGTGTTAAACCAACTTTTGGACCTCGTTTTACAAACGCCTAAAGAAAATGAATATCTAAGACTTATCCAACATACTGCTGATTTAATAAACAAATTGTCCAAATAATTCTCGAAATGTAATGAAGGCTTTGGACGTTTTGTTCTCTTTTTAATCAAAAATTCCTTTTTTTTTCTGATTTTCTTACCTAAAATCAAAACTTCTCATTTTTTATTCCCATTCTAACCTCACCACTTGCCAACCTGGTACACAACTTGCACATCAACTTCACATAGGAGAAATGGCAAATGAGAAATAAATACACTCTATTAGCGACGATCGTTGCTACCTTATTTTCCCAGGCTTCCCTTTTTGCTCAGGCAAAAAAGGACAAAGACAAGCCTTGGTATGAGTTGGTAAATTTTTCCGGATATGTGGACGTATACTATAACTATACTTCAAATAACCGGCAAGGGGCAACCCAGGACACAGCAGGAACGTTTCATCAATACAACAAACAATTTGCTGTAAATGCGGTGAAACTTTCTATGGAAAAGTTAGCGGATAAGGAAAGCCCTTGGGGATTTCGTCTGGATATGCAAAATGGACAGAACAACATGTACCAAGAGCGTCCATACCAAACAACAAACTCACTCCATAACATGCAATTGTTACAACAAGCTTATGTATCAGCATACTTTCCAGTCTTAAAGGGATTAACAGTAGATGTCGGTAAGATGGCAACTCATATCGGACTGGAAGTCTTGGACTCGAAAGATAACATTGCTTATACCATTGGATATGTGTTCTACAACACAATCCCATTTATTCACACCGGTGCTCGTGCAAATTTACAAGTGAATGACAGACTTTCAACAAGTTTGTATCTCTATAATAGTGCACAAGGTACTGGTTACACAGGAAATGGACAACAATTTGGTTACGTAGGTTTATCACCTTACGGTGATGCTGCTGGTGGATCAAGTCTAACAAGCACACAACAACATGCATATGCAGATGGTCCAAACCCTACTAGAGCGATTGGAACACAAGTTAAGTATGATGTTGTTCCTGATAAGTTTCAAGTTGTATGGAACACATTACAAGCAAACGACAACATCAAAGGTAGACAAGACAATAGCCTTTACTACTTAGAACAAGCAACTGGAACGTCTTTTCCAAAACAATCTGCTTTCAAAACAGACCATTGGATGATCCAAAACTTGATTTTGATCTACAAGCCAACTGACAAGTTAACGACAATCTTTGACTATACTTATGGTGATAGATCAGGTCAAACAAACACAGCAGCTTATGGATATGAGCCAGGTGGGATCACAAAAAACAAGTTAGATGCAGCATTGCCAGGACTTGTTCCAGATTTACCTGCAGGTTTAACTGCTGCTGGTCTCACTGCAGATACCAACCTGTCTCGTGAGAACAGAGTTAGAAGAATCTACCAAACTTACCAAGTGCAAGCGAAGTATCAATTCACTGACTTCTTTGCTTTAGGTTTCCGTTTTGAGTATTTGGATGACAAACGATACGGTGGATCTCTCGCTGTAAACCCTCCATTGTTTGCTGTGACTCCTACAAACCGTTACGATCTTAAATTCCAAGATTCTATCGGAGCAAGAGCAACAAGTAACTATGGACAAATCAAAACATTAACATTCACACCTACTTTTGATCTCACTGAGAACCTCCAAGTAAAAGTGGATTTAAGAAGAGATTGGGGTCCTGGTCAACAATTCGTAGATACATCTGGAAGACCAGCGTCTCACCAAAACGGTATCATCGTTGGTATGGTAGCAAAATTCTAAGGAGATGAAAATGAATCAGAATAAAAAAACTTTGAAATCAAGTTTGATTGGAATCTCTTTGGCTCTTCTTTTAGCAACCAGCTTCGTTGGTTGCACAGAGTCAGGAGCTAAAAAGGAAGATGATCCAAGTATCTTACTTTACTTGGCAAATAACCCTAACAGCTTCAATGAAGTCCAAAGGATTTGTTTGGGAACTTATGCAGCTGCGAACTCATGTGTGGGAGGAACTGAATTCTTTAACCCAGGGGTAGGATGTGCATTAACCAAACTGGACGGGAAAACTGCTGAGCAACTAAATGCATTAAAAGAATGCGTGCTTAAAAAAGTAAACGATACAGTGCAACCTTGTAACTTACCACAATTCACTTACGCTCTTGCGCAACAAGCTCTTGCTGGTGCTTTTGCAGCATGTAACACTTCGTATACGACAACTGCCGGAGTTACGGTAGATTTGAAAGGATACCTAGTTTACTAAACCTTACTTACAGTCAGGAGATCACACTCCTGACTATTTCCTCCAATTTGACCATTCCCTTTATAATACATGATCGAAAGAAAAATGAATCAACGACACTTATGGTTTTTTATGTTCAACCTTCTCAACAAAGGACCTTCTGAAGATCACAGTGATTTCTTTATCTGGCAGAGATTCACCATCAAATTTACTAAGTGGTCTTTTATAAATCCAATACTCTCTGTCCCCTCCCCTTTTGATTTCATCTGGTACACCAATAAACTCTTTTACAAAATTACCGTTTTTACCAGGCAGGGTATCCTTGATTTCCTTACGTAATTTAAGACCAGCCAGTTGTTCTTTTGTCAACTTAGCAAGATCGTCCTCTCGTTTTTCTTCATCTGTTTGCATATCCTTAACAGAGTTTGACATAAATTCTTTGCACTTTTGTTCATCTTGGAACGTTTTCATACAATTTTCAAAAAGGTTTTCTTGGTTTTTTACCTGTACCGTTTTTGCACATTGCAAAGAGGCAAGTAGGATGGGAATGACAAGGGATTGTTTCATAAATCCTCCGTAGATCTTCTAAGAAACAAAATGAGTAAAATTTTGGAAATCATTAATCGTTCTGCAATGAAATGTTATAAAAAATCGTCTGAGCCTTTAGAATGAGTTTATTAGTAATGAGATTTCTATCAAAAATTTCTATCCAAAGCCGACTATTGCTCTTCCCTCTTCCTCTCATTGTATCCTTGGTATTTATCTTATTTTTGTTAGTCCAATCGCAAAATGAAACCCTAGAATTTTCTAGAAAAGAACAACTTGGATTGGCAACCATCCAACCAATTTCAGCAACGTACCGAGAGGGCCTAAGTAGATTAAAAATAGGACAAGAGTCTACTAAGGAATTAATTCCACTTCTTCAAGAGATCAAAAAACAAATCTTAAAAACTGAGATCATTAGCATAGATGCGGATGAAGTCGTGAATCTTGAACACTATACAAAAATGAATTCATTCGACCAAACTACGACACTCCAATTTTTGAACGATGCGCAGGAACTTTTGTTAAAGATAGGAGACCTTTCGAATTTAATCTTAGATCCAGAAGTTGATTCGTATTACCAAATGGAAATTGTATTATTTCGTGTGCCTTCCCTGTACCAAAATGTTTCCTTGCTAAAGGAAATGGTTCGAAACGAATACTTAGGTGCAAATTCAACATCAAAAACCTTTTCGAGTGAAAGCCTTACCAAGGCCATTTTAACTATTAATGGAATTGAAGTAACTTGTAAAGAAATTAGTAAATCCTACAAAAAATCATTCGATACAAATCAAAATTATAAACCAAAATTAGATGAAGCTAAAAAATTTGCCGAAAAATCTTGCTATGATTACACATCGGAACTAAAAAATATTTTTTTACAAAATAAAATTAAGCCCATATCATCAGATGTTCTATTCACAACCGTCCACAAAGGCACAGATAATGCAAAAATAATTCAGGAAAAATCAAATTCACTACTCGAACAAATGATCAATGACCGAGTGCAATTACTCACTTGGAAACGAAATTTTAATATCATTTTAGTAATTGTCGCATTACTCATATCTACTGTTTTCGTTTACTTTATATTCAAAAGTGTGAATGATCCGTTAAAAAAAGTGCTCATTAAGATTGATGAACTCTCAAGTGGGGAAGCAGACCTCACTAATAAATTACCTGACTTTGGAAACAATGAAATTGGTAAAATCACTTACTCCATCAATTTATTCTTAGAAAATCTTAATCAGATTATGAACCAATTAAAAATGTCAGTCAGCGAATCTGAGAAAGTATCATCAAAATTAAAACAAGATGCAATTTCTGTTTCAGATAACGCAACATCGCTTGCTTCTGTGTCAGAAGAATCGGCAGCCTCATTGGAAGAGTTAACCACTTCCTTCGAAATTATGTTCGAATTCATCACAAATGAAACAAAGAATATAGTAAAAATTACGGAAGAAATGACAACGATCAAAAGCTCAATTGCAAATATTGAAAAGGCACTTTTGCAATTAACGGACCTTTCGAATCAATCAACTCAACTTGCAAATTCTGGTAATGATTCGATTAAAAATACCGATATAACAATGACTGAAATCCGATCCGTGACAAAGGAGATCACGGGGATCATTGATTTGATAACTGAAATTTCAGAACGAACCAACTTACTTGCATTAAATGCTAGTATAGAAGCGGCACGCGCTGGTGATGCTGGAATGGGATTTGCTGTAGTGGCAGAAGAAATTTCAAAATTAGCTGACAAAACACAATCGTCAGTAAAGAGCATTAAAAAGTTAATCGATAAAAGTCATCTTGTAGTCAATGAAGGTTCCAGTCATGTAATGGAAGCTGTGAATGCACTCAGTGAGATAGTGGGACAATCAAAACGCATGAATAATGCAGTAAGCCATTTAAAAGAGGAAATGACAACTCAATCCAAAAGTTTACTCAGTGTTACAAGCGAGCTCAATGGTTTGGAAGAGATGGCAAGAACAATCGAATTCTCAAGTAGAGAACAGAAAAAAGCATCGGAAGACATGGTTAATACGGTCAATACATTATCTGGAAGTGCCCAAGAACTCGCCAATAATTCTGAAGATTTAAACCAAGTGAGCCAAAAAATTGGAGACATTGCAACTAACATTGCCATGATTACAAATACTTTTCGCACCCATTAATAAAGGTATTTTTTGAATTTACCACCTAACAGACACATGATTTTTTCAATTCTAAAATTTGTTTGCTAAAAAATTGTATGGATTCCCTTTTTGGTCATCATGGGATCCACAGTAACCAAAAAAGCCAATACTAAAGTAAACTTTTTAATTCAATTTTATTTAATACTAACGTTCGTTTGCATTTCGAATTGTCAAGATTTCAGAGTATACTACAATGATAACAACCAATTTCAATATTTAATCTCAATACAATTTTTTAACGATATTTCTTTTGCTTCCGATCTCCAACAAAGAGCCAAAAATCAAATTGGTTCTCTTCCCAATTCTCCACCAGGTTCCGAAGATGATACTGATGCAAAAATCAAATTGGGGAATAAACTATTTCGTGATATCAATTTGTCTGCAAATCAAATCCAGGCATGTGTTACATGCCATCCTATTGATGGAAGATCTGCTGGTATGGATCGTCAAACCACCCCAAGAGGTACCTTTGGCCAATTGGGAAAAAGAAATACACCTACGATATTAAATGTTGGGTTTAATTCTGTACTGTTTTGGGATGGAAGGAGAAATTCACTCTATGACCAAGCAATTGACCCATTTATCAATCCAATAGAAATGTCATTATCATCTGAATCCGAACTGATACAAAAAATCCAGAATGATCCCTCTTATAGTGAATATTTTGTAAGGGCCTTCCCATCAAACCCAAACATTAATCTACACAATGTGAGATTATCTTTAGCGTCCTTTGAAAGAAGTTTAGTTTCCAATTCAAAATTTGATGATTTTGTTATGGGTAACTTACTTATATTCAATCGACAGGAACTGGAAGGTTTGAATATTTTTTTAGAAGTTGGATGTACCAATTGCCATTCAGGGTATTTGTTAGGTGGAAACAATCTTTCAAAACTTGAATCTTCTTTTTTATACAATCCAAATGATTTCGGTAAGTTTGAAGTAACAGGTGATTCGAATGATCGATATTTATTTAAAATTCCCAGTTTAAGAAATGTAACTTTAACTCAACCATACTTCCATGACGGAAGTGTAACTTCGCTTAAAGAGACAATAGAAAGGATGAATGAGTACAAATTGAACAGACGATTAGCAAGTTCAGAAATAGATTTGCTCATTGTGTTCTTAAAAACACTCTCTGATAAAACTAAATCAAATTAAATCTGTTGACGTAAAATTAAGCTAAGACAAATGTGACAATACCTTCAGGGAGGAAACAGGTGAGAATCCTGTGCTGACCCGCAACTGTAATACAGAAAATAGTTAATCCTTTTTTCTGTTGAGCCAGATCTTCCCCGCAATGTTTTCTCGTGGATTGGGAACTTTGCACACTTATGCTCTTTATTTTCAATAGAGAGCATAAAGGGGCCCCGAAGGCAAATTCGGGGCACCCGTATGGAAAACAAAACTATTCGATTATTATCTTTAGATTTGGTATACACATGGATATATTCATGTCGTATCAACTTTCCGTTTCGCGTTCCCCTAAATTTCAAAAAAGATTTAGGAGAATCTAAATGAAAACTTTAATTAAACTAACACTCGTGATGTTATTTGCACTTGTGATTTCAGCATGTGCAGATACTGGCAAAGTAGACAAATCAGTTGCGGACAATAATTTAGCATTAGGCTTATTAAAAACTGTAGAGTCATCGTCAAAAGAAGCTGGGCAAATCGAAATAAGAGGTACTTATTTGCAAGCAAGTTGTTCTGCTGGTTCTTGTAATACACCTGGCTCAAATACGGTTTCAATCCAATCTAATTTTGGAACAACAACTGGATATTTATATGTAGATTATGTAAATGGTGCAGGAACGTCAACTTACCGAGTTAATGCAGAAATTGTAGAATTTAGCAATACCGATCGAGTTCTCTATTACAAACCTAAAAATAGTGCAAACATTTCTGCACTCATTTGGACGATTACAGATGCGAAAGAAATTTTAATTTGCGATGTTTTCAACGGTAAACCTTCGTTAGTGGAAACAAAATCAGATCTTAACTCAAGAAAAGCATCAGGAACAGTTTATACTTCTAATCCTAAGTCTGCTGGATGTAATGGTTCCTTTGCCTTCAATTTTTTAACGAGAACTTTCTAAGCATCAAAATTTTGCCTTCATTATTATATTGAATGAAGGCATATAGGAGAAACAAATTGGGAAAATACCAACTAAAATCAGTCTTATTTATGTTCATTTTATCATTTACTTTTTTACAATGTAAAGAAGACGAAAATAAGAATGATATTTTATTATCTTTACTCGCAATTCCAAAGGTAAATAATTCTTCCGCTATACCATGTCCACCAACTTCTCTACCGACTGAAATCCCAATTGCAAATACAGTTGTCTCCGCCAATTCAACTGTGAGTGGCTTTAACAATCAGACGAAAGCGATCAATGGCATCTGTGGTGGTGGAGAGTTTTCTGGATCCCTAGATGTATATGCCTTAAATTTAACGGGAGCTGGTGCTAGTTTGATTTTATCTTGGGCAGGAAAAACAGTTAAGAATGTAAGTGGTATAGATTTTATCGTCTATGAAAATCCATTCAGAGTTTCAGAATCTAGCGATCGTTATGCTTTTGATCCAATGGTAGTACAAGTTTCTTTTAATGGAACCGAATTTTGTGGATTTGATCTCAGTGGTTATAACCCAAATGTTTCCGACAGTAACAAAATATCATCTTGGCCAGGTTTTGCTGGACTTAGACCTGTGATTTACAATATGGCCACAAAACCCTTTACATTAAATGAATTATTTACTCCATCTGGAAATAGTTTTTTGTTAGGTGGTGGAGATGGATTCAATTTGGATGATCTAATTGTTGGCGGACCAGATGCCAACTGTGATTCATCTACTCGTTCAAATATCCAAACCAACGGTTTTAAATATATAAAAATGATTTCCGCATCTGCTGTAACGAACCCAAACACAGGGAACGGATACACCTATCCACATTCATATGACAATGGATCTGACATAGATGGTGTTGTTGCAAAATATATAGAATAAGGGTATTTTCAATTTGAATCCTCAAGTAATCTAATTAGAAAGTAATTAGGTTACTTGAGTTTTTTTTAGATAAACCAAGAGATTAATTGAATGGGAAGGCATACTTCCCGAAACAATAATCCTAGCGCTTGTTACGGCGGCTAGACCTTCTCTCCGAACCTCCACCAGAACTAGTAGTCGATGATACTTGTGGTTTTGTTTTATTGGATTTTAACTCATTGCCGAACATATCCACTTCTGCTCTTTGTTCTTGCCCAATTTTTTTGTACTCTTTTGGCGAAGAATCATCTTGTTTTTTATCTGAATCAGTTACTTCAATTTTTAGCAAAAAGGAAACTACTTCGTTTTTAAGATTTTCAACCAATTGATCAAACATCTTAAAACCTTGCAGTTTATATTCGATGAGTGGATTTTTTTCACCATATCCAACAGTCCAAATTCCTTCTTTTAAATGGTCCATTGCGTATAAGTGTTCTTTCCATCTATGATCTAAAATATCCAGGAAAACATTCCTTTCAATCGATCTCCATATTTCATCTCCAATGGAAGAAACTTTATATTCGTAAAGTTCTTTCACTAATTTAGATACAACTTCAAATACTTTTAATTGCGGATTAGGTTCTTTCTTGAAATCTTTAGCTTCAATTGTATGATCGATGCCTAAACTTTGTAACCATTCATTGAGAGAATCTAATTCCCAAGAATCAACATTATTTCCTTCACAATATAGAATTACTTGGTTTTCCACGACTTCATCAAAGAAATCAACAATGGTTTTGGACATATTTCCTTTGTCCAATAATTCGTTACGAATCCCATAGATGTATATTCTTTGACGGTTCATAACATCATCATACTCTAACAAATGTTTCCTGATATCAAAGTTATGGCCTTCAACTCGTTTTTGTGCTCTAGCAATTGCATTGGAAACCATACTGTGTTCCAATTCTTGACCTTCAGGCATTTTTAAAGTGTCCATGATACGTGCGATACGATCAGATCCAAATATTCTCATCAAATCATCTTGTAACGATAAATAGAATCTTGAAGAACCTGGATCACCTTGTCGACCTGACCTTCCACGAAGTTGGTTATCAATCCTTCTGGATTCATGTCGTTCGGAACCGATGATATGAAGTCCACCTGCTCCAATTACAAAATCATGATCTACTTTCCATTTTTTTGCATCCGTTAAAATTTTCAGACATTCTTTTTTGATCGTTTCATTTCGAACGTCCGCAATTTTTCCTTCTGCTTCATCAAACTTTTGTTTAATGAGACATTCACGAAAACTATAGATTACTTCTAATTCATTCTTGTTTTTGATTCCTAATGAATCACATTTATCATCTAATTTTTCTAAATCATCTTTGTATTTAGGTGCGCCACCAAGAACAATATCTGTTCCCCGACCTGCCATGTTTGTAGCAATTGTGATGGCTCCTGGTTTACCAGCGTTAGCTACAATTTCTGATTCTCTTTCGTGTTGTTTTGCATTTAAAACGTTGTGTTGGATTCCATGTGAGAATAATAGTTTAGATAAAACTTCCGATTTTTCAATTGAAATTGTTCCAACTAACACCGGCTGTTTCCTTGAAACTTTTTCTTGGATGTCTTTTACGACTGCGTCAAACTTTTCTCGTTCCGTTTTGTATACACGGTCAGGTAAATCTTGACGTTGGATTTTTAAATTAGAAGGAATTACAATGACATCTAAGTTATAAATTTTTTTAAATTCTTCGGCTTCAGTATCAGCTGTTCCTGTCATACCAGCTAGTTTTTTATAAATGCGGAAATAATTTTGAAAGGTAATGGATGCTAATGTTTGTGATTCACGTGCAATGGGAACACCTTCTTTTGCTTCCAAGGATTGATGCAAACCATCAGAATAACGTCTTCCTTTCATAAGTCGGCCTGTAAACTCATCAACAATGATCACTTCACCATCTTGCACTACATAATCTTTGTCTTTAAAAAAGATTTTATGTGCTTTTAGAGCCTGTTGTACGTGGTGAACGAGCTCAATATTCTCAGCATGGTAAAGGTTTTCCACTTCCAATAAGTTTTCTACATGATGAACACCTGCTTCTGACAAAATTACATTTTTTGCCTTTTCATCAATCTCGAAGTCTTCTCCTTCGATTAACTTAGGAATGATTTTATTTACTTTTAGATATTTGTCAGTGGATTCTTCTGCTGGACCTGAAATGATGAGAGGAGTCCTTGCTTCATCAATTAGGATAGAGTCAACCTCATCCACAATGGCAAAGTTATGTTGTCTTTGGACACGGTGTTCTTTGTAACTTACCATGTTATCTCGTAAATAATCAAAACCAAATTCGTTGTTTGTTCCGTATGTAATATCCGAATTGTAGGCTACTTTACGTTCCTCGTGATCCATATCATGCTGAATGACACCAACAGATACTTTTAAAAATTCAAAAACAGGACGCATCCAATTCGCATCCCTTTTCGCCAAATAGTCGTTAACTGTAACTACGTGAACTCCTTCACCTGAAAGTGAATTGAGATAAATAGGAAGTGTAGATGTTAAAGTTTTACCTTCACCAGTTTTCATTTCAGAAATATTACCCCAATGTAAGGAAATACCACCCATCATCTGAACATCGAAATGGCGCATACCTAACGTACGATACGCAACTTCTCTTACAGTCGCGAATGCTTCTGGTAAAATATCATCAAGAGTTTCCCCGTTTGCCAATCTTTCTTTAAACTTTAGTGTTTGAGAGGAAAGTGTTTCATCGTCCATCGCTTTGATTGTAACTTCAAATGAATTAATTGCTTCTACGATTGGATTGAGCCTTTTTAAATCTCTTTCGTATTTGCTACCGAAAAGTATAGTTAATATTTTTTGAAACATGTTTTGTCCGTTATAAATTTATAATATTGCTAAATATGATTTTGGCATCTTCTTCCATGATTTTCTGTTTCAAATCGATGTTAGAAAAATCTCCACTGCCCTTGGAGATAAACTCCTTATGGACATTTTGCCAAACCCGTAACATTCCCAACGTGGGCTCTAAATGTGTTTGGAAAGCGAAAACTTTGTTTTTGTATGAAAACATTTGGTTTGCATAAAATTCACTAGCAAGCAAATGATCGGCACCTACAGGAATATCAAAGATGTCTTCATGTAAATGAAATGCCATAATGGATTCTTTTTGAATTCCAGAAAAGATAGGATGTTCTGGTTTTAAAAGTTGAAGCTCAGAAAAACCAGTCTCAGGGCCTTTTGTTCCTGGCCTAACATTTGCACCTAACGCTCGTGCTATGATTTGAGACCCCAAACAAACTCCAATTAATTTTTTATTGGGTAAAGCGACTACATTTTCAACAATTTCGTAGTAAGGTTTAAAAAATTCCTGTTTATCAGGATCGGCAACTGACTGTGGACCACCTAACATGACAATCAAATCAAAATTCAAATGAATCTCTGGCATCAAATGTACACGAGAATCATAAGCATTATGATAACTAATTCGGTATCCTTTTTGTCGTAAAAGTGGTTCTAAAATTCCAGGACCTTCACAATCAATGAATCTGATAATGACAGCTCTCATATTGATTCCATTCCAAATTGGTAACGAAAGAAATTGAATTTAGGATCTTTCTCAATTGTTTCTTTTGTTGTTAGTTCCGAGATTGAACCTAAGAAGTTATAATACAATCGCAATGGTTTTGTTTCGAAAAGTAGTGTTTCGGGTGTTCCTGTCACAAGCCCACCTTCCTTTACTCGAAAAGGTTTCTTCATAAAGATGATAGGGATTTGGATATTACGATTTTTGATTTCAACCTTCATTCTTTCTTTTGCCAATTGGTAAACTTGGCCAAACGGAAGTTCGTCGGTGACATCAGGAACAATTTGGTATGGATCAACGACCATATAAATTGCTTTCGTTGGGAATTTGTTTTGGATCTCGGCGTATAATAAATTCAATGCGGGAATTTCTTTCCAACATGGCACACAGTCTGGAGAATACACATTCATTGCAATTTGGTCTTTTGCCAAGTTTGCAAAGGTGATTTCTTCCCCATCCGCGGTCACACCAACAAACGAAGTTTCTCCGAAGTAGGAGGATTTCGCAGGTGCGCAAGTAATGAGACATAAACTAATCAATAAGCTGAGGGCGGTCTTCATAAATCCCATATTTTGGACGGTCCATCCCCATGGTTTGGACTAGGAGAACGTCTGTAAAGTCCGTTTTCGAACTTTCCCTTGACATATGACCCGCATGCCCCACTCTGGTCTAACGTTCCACTCTCTTCCCCAGGAATTTATAAAAAATGAGCCAATCACAGAAAGAAGACTTCGATATCGTATCCTTAATAGAACTTTGCCGGGAAAAAAAATACGAAACATGTGTGGCCGGTTTCAGCGCGATCGACAAAATCGAAAAAATCACTCTTCCTAAAAAATTAAAAAATCGTAAACTCACTGTCCAAGCACTCTATGCTCTCACAAACGACTTAGTGCAATGGAAATACCTTTCTTCCGAAGAAAAAGCTCTCCTCCAAGCAGAAAAAGACAAACTTGCAGGTGTCACTTCCACTGCGGGAACATCATTTGCTCCTCATGCAGAAGAAGACATCGAAGAAGATTTTATCCCTGAAGAAGAAGCTAAAAAACCAGAATTTGAAGATGGTTATGAAGATGAATTCGGTGATGATACGGAAGAGGAAGAAGAGGATGATGACGATGATGATTTCGACGACGACTCTGATGACGAAGAGGATTCAGATGAGGAAGAAGAGGATTAGAGGTTAGCCCCATTCCTCTACTTCCCCTCTTTCAAAACAACCTTCTCAACAACTTTCAAACCCCCGATCAATTTTATTTACACTCAAAAGTCTCCCCTGAAAAGGAGGCTTTACGATTCTTAAACCAAATCCAATCAGATTCCATTCCCATCATTCTGGGATTAGGTGCCTTACATTCTGTTCGTTCCCTTGTTTTATCGCCTATGGGCCAACCAGCTGCCATTGTTTGGGAACCACTGCCTGAGGTATTTGAACTTCCCGCATTCCAAACAGAAATATTAGAACTTTCGGGAAAAGCAAAAGAGAATGGTTTCACTTTGGTTCTTGTCACTGGCATTACGCCAAATTGGAACGAAATCAAAGAAAAACTCGCTTTCTCTACTCGCGAAAAAGTACCCATCAATGTGAAATGGGCTTTGTATGTGACACCGAGTTATGAGCGTTATTTCCCAAATTTGATCGAAAATTGCCGGAAAAACTTTCTTTCCCAGTTTCAATCGCAAAACACAAATCAAAATACAATCCAACACTTTCGTAAAGTATGGACTCATAATTATTTAAAAAACAAAGTTACCATCGAGGAAACAAAAGAATCCATCCATTGGTTTCAATCCTTTCGCGGAACTAACTGCAATGTATTATTTTTAGGAGCAAGCCCAGGTCTAGAACATAACATTGAATCGATCAAAAAACACCGTCATACATTCACATTATTCGCTAGTGATACTTCAATTGGTTACCTTTTAGAACATTCCATTGTTCCCGATTATATTCTTTCCTTTGATTCTGGAAGAGGAACTTTGTATCATTTTTTAGTTGATTTACCGACCTCAATACCCATCATCACTTGGTTAGGTGGTTCTCCCTATTTATTTGAACTTCCGAATCCAAAAATTTTAGTCAATACAGGCCATCCTTTGGACCAAATTGTATCTTTTTATTTTCAAAATGAAAAGGGATTCCATTGGCCACATATACAAAACCCAAGTTTAAATTTACTAGGTATGGTGATTTCCATCACAAAGGGAATATTGAATCGGAATTTAGTTTTAAGTGGTGTGAGTTTTGTATCAGAATTTGGGAAGTCACATTGCGGAGGCACCGGATACGAACGATACTATTTACCTCAATTGCATAGAAAACAAAGTATGGAATCTTTCACCAAACGTCTGTATTCTGGTGTTAGAAAAGGAAAAAATCAATTGGTGTGGGATGAATTGTTATCTGCAAAAACAACTGAGAACATTCAAAATTATTCAGAGTTAACAGCATTCAATACAAACAAACCATTCGAACAAACTGTAGAACTCAATTCATTTCAGGGTTTTCCCCCAAGGATTTCCGATTTGGCTAAGTGGGCAAACCAAGACCAATCTGGTATCATCCATTCCAAAACTCTCAATGTTTGGTTGCGGTTTTCACTAGGTTAAGCTCCGAATAGAATCGGTATTTCTTGTAAATTCCATTCTGCTCGTTCGCGATTCGCAGGGATCCTATCAAATCCTTTTGTTTTTTTGGTTTTTCCCTTAGGTCTTTTCTCTAAGTCTTCTAAGATTTTTTCCAATCGTTCTTCCATCATCAAATGTAAATTCATTTGGTCTAACATATCCATTGTGTTTTCCTCCACTGATGAATACAGAATACCAGATGGGGGGGACAAAATAGAAACTGCTTTGGAAAAAAATATCTATTGCCTCCAAAGGAATTTAATTTATAAGAGTGTAACGGGAAACATCGTTTGTGAATTTTAAAGATATCATTTCTCAATTAGAAACTTCCAAAGAATCCAGAATTAATTTTTATTTTGTGACTGAAGAACAAAATCAGGAGATATACGCATTACTTGTCCATGTAATGGGGTATATGGACAAATTATATTTAGTGGAAGTCATTTTCACTGTCCTCAAAGAACTCCTGATGAATGCCAATAAGGCAAATGCAAAACGTGATTACTTTAGTCGTGAAAAATTGGACATCCAAAATGCCACTGATTATGCAAAAGGGATGTCAAGGTTCCAAGAAAACATCATCATGAAGTGGAACGAACAATTAGAGCGGTTAGATGGTGGAAATTATTACATAAGTTTACTCATGAAAGTGGAAGGAAAATCCATTCACTTCGCTGTTGAAAATAACGCGCCCATCACAAAAGAAGAATTATCAAGAATCAATCGTCGCATTGAAGTCGCTAAAAATTACAATGATTTATCCGATGCTTTCACTGATGTTTCCGATAGTACCGAATCAGCAGGTTTAGGATTAGTACTGATCCAATTACTTTTAAAAAATTCTGGAATCGGTTCTGATAAATTTAAAATTTTTACAAACGAGAAAATAACGCGCGCTACACTCAGTGTACCTGATGTTACAACTCCAGTCGAAATCCAAACAGACCTTAAAACCAAGTTATTAAATGAAATTGATGGCCTGCCTCCTCTACCACATTCATTGACCAAAATCATCCAACTCTGCAACAATCCAGATTCTGACCTTCACATGATTTCACAAGAAATTGAACGAAATCCTGCATTGTCTGCTGATTTACTAAAACTTTCCAATTCTGCTTTTTTTGCAAATCGCAGCCAAGTGAGTTCCATTTTACAAGCGGTAAAAGTAGTTGGATTAAAAAACCTCCGTAACCTTCTTTATGTTTCTGGTGTTCGAAAGATTATGGATGGCCAGTACGGCAAAATGATGGATGTATGGGAACACTCCAGTCGTTGCAGTTATTATGCACGTTATCTCGCAACAGAAAACAATCATACAAATAAAATTGCGGATATCATTGCCGTATGTGCACTGTTACATGATATAGGAAAATTTTTATTGTTATCTGTTGATAGAGGGTTTTTCAAAAAAATCGAAACCTATCAAAGAGGGACTGATTCTGGAAACTCAACTCTCCTTGAGGAGATGGCAATTGGACTTAGTCACCCACAACTTGGTGCATTACTTGCTGAAAAGTGGGAATTTCCACAAGACTTACGTGTTGCGATTGAATACCATCACAAACCATTTTTAGCTCCTCCAGAATTACGAGATCTGGTGGAAGTGATCTACATGGCAAATATGATGGCAGATTTCCATGAACAGAAAAAAGGATTTTATGCCATTGACAAAAACTTGTTAGCAAAGTTTAATTTAGACAACATCGATGTTTTTTCAGCTGCTGTGAATAAGGTAGAGGTATTGTATAAAAAAACAAATGAGTGAGGTAGTTCGGTTTCATTCTGTTTCGTTTGTTAGAAATGATAAAACCATTTTACAGAATATAAACTTTTCACTCAAACAAGGTGAGTCCTTAGCGATCGTTGGACGTAACGGAGCCGGAAAAACGACACTCATCAATTTACTATTTGGTTACCTATGGCCGACATCAGGAAATGTTTCAGCCTTTGGTGAAACATATGGAGACACCCCCATGGCTCCCTTACAAAATAAAATGGGCATTGTCCAACCAGGACACCAGGAAACTTTACTACAAAGACTCACTGCATTCGAAATGGTGCTAACAGGTGTAATTGGAACATTGGGTTTGTACAAAGAACCAACACCTGAACAAACAAAAACTGCATCCTTATCATTAAAATCAATTGGGTTAGAGAATAAAGCCCACCAACAGTACCAAACACTCTCTTCAGGAGAAAAAATGAAGGTACTCTTATTACGTGCGTTTGGTGAAGGAAAAGAATTACTGATATTGGATGAACCTACTGCTGCTCTCGATGTGACAGCAAGAGTAGATTTTGGCCGATCGTTATATTCTTTAAAACAAAACAATCCGAAACTCACAAGAATTCTGATCACACATCGAATCGAAGAAATCCCAGAAGATTTTCATAAAATTCTTTTGTTAAAAGAAGGAAAGGTTTTGGCATTTGGAGAAAAACAATCCGTCTTTACGGATTCAAATCTTTCAAAGTTGTATGATTTAAATCTTTCTGTAAGCGAAAAAAAAGGACAGTATCAACTTACTGTCCTTTCATAACGTTACACTCTATTGACTAAAGATAAGACGATTAATCGCTCTCTATTGATACATCGATCTTTCAATGAAATTGGTTGCTTTACAACTTCCAACACCAACATCAGTAACGGATTTGTCTTGAGCAATACAGAAGAGTTTCCACCAACGATTGGAATAGTTTGGTGCGATGGAATAATTTCTCACTTCACCAACACTTCCTTTGAAGATTCTTACCGTTGCACCAGAGATTCCCATACTTGCTTCACCTGACCAGTTATAAACACTGTAATAACGATTCGGTTGGTTCCAGATAGAACCTTGCACTGTAATGGTTTCTGGGCCATATCCACTTGTGATATCATAGTCCAAACTTCCATTGCCTGCACCTAACGGAGTTTTATTGTTCCATACGATGCGGTCGTTTGCTTGGTTTCCATATTGCATATGTGAATCCAAATCTCTTGGTTTTGCACCCCATGATAGGACAACTCTCATCTCGTTATCACCAAGGATTGGTGTGACTAAAATGTTTTGGTTGGCAGGAGTTTCCGATCCAGCGGAAACAACGGTTCTGTAGGTTGTGGAATAGTTTTCTTGGACAGAAGTACAATCACCTCGTTTTCCTGCTCCAGAAACTTCTAGAGTATAGTTTCCAGGAGGAACTGATGGAATGGCATAGGACCCATCCGTCGAGGTTTTGACAGATGGAATTGTCACTCCATTGGCATCAATCGCATAAGGTCCCGACTTCACATTTACACCTGGACGGATCCGTGCTGTTAGGTTACACACTCCCGTATTGTAAAGGGCAGATAAAGCTCGACCAGAAACCGTTCCACTTGTTTGGCTTCCAGGAACAAAAGTAATGATATCAAAGTTGGTTGTTACATCCGCTTGGATGTCTACAATCCCTTCTACAGTTTGGTATCCAGCAGATACAAATCGAACTTTCCAACGGCCAGCATTGATATTAAAAATTGTGTATTGGCTTGCATTTGAGAAAATTGTAGAGCCAGTTGCGATGGATGCTGGTTGGACACCTGCAGATGGACGTAAGGTTCCTCCATTTGGATCCACAATTTCCAAGGAATAAGTTCCAAGGAAAGCAAATCCACCAGGAGTTCGCACTGATCCAGAAAGGTTTCCGCGTCCGTCATTTGTAATCACTGGAATGTTCACAACAACAGTTCCGCCACCTGTTCCTACTTCGACTGGGAAGTATGTGGTGATTCCATTTTTTTCGACTCGTAAATGGTAAGAACCTGGGGAAAGGAAAGGAAAACTATAACTACCGTTTGCTTGAGAAGAAACAGATCCAACTGTTTGGTCATTACCAGCAGTTCTTGTGGAAGAAACTGAACAATTCGGAGCATCAAAACCTCCAGAGCAGTCTCTTTTCACATCTGGAGTGAAATTTCCACCAACTAACCGACCCAATGTGATCGTTGCTCCACTGACAACGGAAGTTGAAACCGCATCGGTTACAACACCGGTGACTGTTGCACGTGGACTATGGAGGACAACACCATTCAATTGGTAAACAACAGGATTGGAAGCGTATAAATTGGTTGCAACCGATGAAGTGTCAACACGAAGGCTATTAGAGGACAAGTAACTAGACTGATACGATGGAGCCACTCGGTCCACAACAATGATTTGGTAAGAACTTTGTCTGAAATTGTATTCGGTTCCGTCAATGATGTCGACAGAAGCTGTATTATCATTTGCACGTGCAACACTCGGAGTAGTTGCGAGTGTTGTTGCGGATCCAGTTCCCAATTGGTAAAGTGCATAGGTTACTTTTCCTGCATCATCATTTGTGAAAGGAGAAGGTAATACTTGCGGTAATGTCACAACATAAGAACTACCACCAAAACTAAATTGGCCAGAGTTTGTTGTCGTGATGTGTACAAGTGATGCACCCGCATCATTCGTATTTCCTAACATCACAACATACAATCCAGATTGAGTTGTATGGAGTGTGTTTGCGTTAGGTGCAGCATCCCGAACCGAAATGGACCCGGCAATTTGCGAACGTGTAGCAATGGATGTCATTGAAATGGTTCCCGCATTGTAAGTTGCGCCATTTAGGCTGACTTGTAATGGATTGGAAGAACAAGGAGTCGGATGATTGCCACAATAGTTTTCAAATCCTGGTGCAGAAATATAATATGCCCAAAGTCCACTAGCACCAAGGAAGGACACTTCTTTGGTGGTTGGATTTACTTCATATACTTTGTTTGCATATGTTTGGTAAGCCCATGGACCACTACCTTGCACATTTGCCAAACAGGAAGCTGTTGGATTGATAGCACAGGAACAAATAGAACCCGCTTGATTTAATGCACAATTTGTTCCTGCCACGGCACTTAAGGATTCAAGAATCCAAAGTTTGATTGCATTCCCTAAAATTGCATCATCTTTCAAATAGACAATGTTAGATGGTGCTTGGTTGGCTGATGGTCGAACGTTAATCACAGCACCTGCAACATGATCATTATTTGCATCTTTTACATACCCAACCACTAAGGATGGTTTTGCAACGATTAGGATTGGATCATTGAGAGTGACTGATTTTGATCCACCATTGGGAGCCGCTGTAAAAAGAAAGGATTGGGTGACTGTGTAAAAAGTAGGGTTAGATACTTCTAAATAGTAGACCCCATTTGTTAATTCAAATCCTTCGATGGAAAAATTTCCATTTCCTGTGATTTGAACTGTTTGCAAAATAGCACCTTGCTCATTTTTAAGTTTGATGGTAAATACGGAAGTTTGGTCATTCGACAATGCTCCGTTACGAATCAGTCCAGAAAGTAAAAGATCACTTTCGGTTGCTGCCATCCAAGGTAAATTGGTAACTCCTAAATCAATGACAGCCACTGTATTTGGATTGGTACCAGGAAAGGTAAAATGTACACTTTCTTGTGTGGTTGCATAAGGTTGGCCAGACACTACAACTGAATCTCCAACATAAACTACCGTATAATTTCCGTTAGGGAGAGGACTAATTGAAATCACATATTGCCCATTGGCATTGGTAACTCCCGTTCCGACTGTATTTCCATTGGAGTCAATGATATTCACCACAATCCCTGCTACAGGTCCAGATGGAACCGTTACCCCACCACCAGAAAATCCAGGGCTTGTGACAACACCTGTGAACTGAGCTGGTCCTTGGGCATAATACATTCTTTCTGCAAGTAAATTGCCTACATTCACTAAGGTAAATGGAGTTTGTGTTGGGTTATACACATAAGAAAAGTCTTGGTAGGTATAATTTAAACCATAACCAGTGTTAATGAGAACACGATAATTGTTATTAGGAAGATCAGCTAAGTCAAATTGGAAACTTCCATTTGCTTCTGCAAACTTTGCGGCAACTAGTGTGCTTACATCCCCGTTCGCTACTTCGATGCGGACAGAAATTAAAGTGAGATCAACACAATTTGGAAGGGCTGGTGCTCCAGGATTTCCGCAGATCACATTAGCAGGAACTCCTGCAACCACTGGAACAATCGAACCAATGACACGCGCTGGTCCATGGTTTGGAACTTCTTGTTCGGAACCATTACTCGGAACTTCATCCGGATCTGTTACAATGATAGAACCACCAGAAGGAGGGAGGGGAACACCGTTGGAATCGGGAGGGAGATCAGTTTGTCCACTGTTATCAGAAACGGCACCACCGGTACCTAACAACAACCAGAATGGCATGGATTTTTTCTTACGAGAACAACCCACGGATACAACAGAAATGAGTACGAGAATGGTGAACAACCCTCGAACGCGCATAGACTTACCCTCTAATCAAATTCGCTTTGTGGCGATTCGCCACTTCCTTTCAAATGACTTCGGGAAATTCCTAAGAGCTCCCAAAGTGTACCATTTGTAGTCTGTTTTCGTACAGAAAGCAAACCTTTTTTAGGGGTATCGGATAAAAATTTCCTTTTTCATAACTTTTGGGCCAAAAATAGACAAGAAAATGAATTTCGATTGCCCATTCCTTTCCGCCACAAAGCCTACTCCTAGCGAAATATGTGGGATTTTTGGCTTTCGGTAGGCGGTTGGAAATTACTCATGATCCCATTCACATATGGGTTTGTGGGTTGGGTGACCAATTGGTTGGCACTCAAAATGACATTTTACCCCATCCAATTCATTGGATTTCCTCCCTATTTGGGGTGGCAAGGGATCATACCCAGAAAAGCACACAAAATGGCCAGTAAGTCTGTGGATGTGATCACAGAACGCCTTCTCAACATCAAAGAAGTTTTCCTCAAAGTCGATCCGAAAAAAGCAGAGGTTGTTTTTTTACCAGCACTTGACTCAAGCATTCGTTATACGATAAAAGAATTTTCGGATAGTTTAGATCCAAAACTTTGGGAAATCATTCCTGAAATTGTCAAAGAAGAAATTTACCACAAAGTACGAAGGGAAAGTGGGATTACCATTCGAAAGGTCATTAAAAAACTCCAGGCAGACATTGATTCCTTATTTGATGTAAAAGCTTTGGTATTAAAAAAACTTTCTGGTAATAACGTAGGTTTGGTGGTGGAACTTTTCCAGGAAGTTGGTGCCCCAGAGTTTCGATTCATTGAACGATCTGGTTTTTATTTTGGCTTTTTACTTGGCCTTGTCCAAATGGTATTTATGATTTTTTTTCCTATGGCATGGACACTTCCCATCCAAGGAGTGATTGTCGGGTATCTAACAAATTACTTAGCACTTGAAATGATTTTTAGGCCTCTATTACCAAAAAAAATTTTGGGGCTTGGAACTTACCAAGGATTGTTTTTAAAACGACAAAATGAAGTGTCTAGGTTGTATGCAAAACTTGTAAGTGAAAAAATCCTTACACCTAAAAATATACTATCAGAACTTATTTTTGGAAAAGCTTCCAAGGAAATCATCGAAATCATACGCAAAGAAGTGAGCAGCCATGTGGATACAGTTACGTTTCTTGCAAAACCTGCTTTGTATGCGACTGGTAAAATCAATGAATTTGATTCTGCAAAAGAAAGGATAGCTGTGGCGATGGCTGATAATGCGATTGAAAATGCTTTCCATTTAGAATCGTATTTAGGGGAATCTTTGCAAATTGAAACAATGATGGGAGATCGAATGTCAGCTCTTCCCCCAAAAGAATTTGAGTCCATATTACGTTCAGCATTCCAAGAAGACGAAATGTTACTGATACTTGTGGGAGCAGCTCTTGGTGCTCTTGTTGGATGGTTTCAAATGGTATTTATAATATGACTAAAATAATTCTTGTCACAGGTGGAAGTGGAGTCCTCGGCAAATCTTTGATACAAAAGTTAATCCCTGATTACAAAATCATAGCAATTGGAACAAACTACGCTAATTTTCCTGAATCCATACGGCATCATAAACATTTTAAGTTCTATGAAAGAAATTTAGCAACGATCGATGATCCAAAAGATTTTAATCTTTCAGAATCGATTGATCTCATCCTCCATTTAGCGGCTGTTGTATCAGGAGCAAAGGTAGACGAATTTACTTATTACCAGATTAATGTGAATGCTACAAAACACCTTGTCTCTTATGCAGTTCAAAATAAAATCCCTCACTTTGGATTTGTGAGTAGTATTTCTGTTTATGGATCCAAAGAGATCAATTTAAATCTACAGAGTGAAAGACATGGTACCACTATTTATGCAAAAACAAAAGCTTTGGCCGAAGATTTTATTTTCCAAAGTGGCGAGAACTATTCAGTACTGAGACTGGCAAGTATTTACGGAAAAGGTACCAAAAGTTTTGTCTCCAAACTCAAATCCCTGATGAAAAAAGGAGTGTATCCGAAAATCCCTCCCGTTCGTAAAAAATCAATTTTGCACATAGAGGATGCAACTGAGGCAATTTATCTTTGGACCAAACAATGTTTAGCTGGGAAAAAACCGGAGAAAGTTTATGTTTTTTCCCATCCGGAATTTGTGACAATCCAAGGAGTGATCCAAACTTTCCAAGAATTGGGCATTACAAAAAAACGATTATTACCCATTCCTGTTTCAGGTGTTTGGTCCAAAATGGTGGAACTTGTCTTTCGTTTGATGAGTTGGATCCGAAAAAAACCTTACCACGGTTCTCCCCTACAACCTCTTCTCGAATCTGTGGCAATTTATGATGAGAGTTCCTGGGAAAAGATTGGAACTTTTCCAAAATCAGATTTACGAAAAGGGTTACTTGACTATCAATAATGGTAGGAGACTTAGCCGATATATTCAGTATGAAAAAGCGACTTTGCCTAGTATTTATATTATGTCTTACTATCACAGGATTGGAAGCTGCCACTTGGGTTGAAGACTCACTCGGATTTGCATTTGAATATCCGAGAGGTTGGGCAAAGTCTGTATTACGATACACTGACACGGTTCGGATCCAAATCGCTAAATCCAACCGCGAAGCCATTTTGCAAATTGATGTGGCTCGCCGAACAAAAGATTATGACATCGATCGCTTTATTGAAGAAACAGTTGATACGTTTTTAACAAAATACCCTGATCTAAAACTAGTTCGAGAAAAGGTTTTGGAAAATGAAATAGCTGGGTTTGATGAATCAACCTTTGTTGTTTTGCATTATACGGAAAATAAACAAACGATCTCAAACCGTTTTTTATTCCACAGAAAAGGTGGAATGTACTATGTAATCCAGGCCAAAACCACTCGTGTTTTATTTTCTAAATATGCGAAAGACTTGGATATGGTGATGAAAAGTTTTCGCAGAGAACCTCGAGCCAAAAATCGATGGCGTAACGATAGTTTGGCGTATCTCGACCCTGTCAAAGATGAAAGACTCATCCAGTATATTTCTATCACTATCCGTCCGATTGAAACCTTTCCTCATGAACAAGGAATTTCTCAAAAACAGGATGATGGTTGGTTATTTTCGGTTGAAGGAAACCACAAACCTAATGGTACGGAATTTGAATCGAGACGGAAACCAAGTGACCAAAACTACACCCCAGCCGATGTCAAACCAGACACTCCCACTTCTGATGATCCAGTGGTCATCCCAGACGGATCCGGAATCTAATCCACTAACCTACAGAACACCCATTTTCGATAAGGATTTGAAAATGGATGTTTTTTCCATGGGAAACTCCCAGTTTCCAAATCAATTTTTGGGACTTATCTCTTCCTAGAATCCCATTCATAAAAAAACATTTTTCCCCTTGACCGATTTCCTAGTTTACACTATATCGTATATTTACGATATACTATGGCGTTGAACAAAAAAACTGAATTCCCGGCCCCCATCCAGAGTTTTGCATCCTTTGCCAAACTCTTATCACATCCAGCAAGGATTGCGATTTTAGAAGTGTTGGCCAAACGCCAAACTTGCGTTTGTGGAGAAATCGTTGATGAACTTCCACTTGCTCAATCAACTGTTTCGCAACACCTTAAGGAGTTAAAGGAGGGTGGACTCGTAAAAGGGGAAATTGAGGGAACAAGTTCCTGTTATTGTATCAACTGGGAAAACTTTAATCAAATGTCAGACGCATTTATTTTATCACTCAATACGATCAAAGAATTCCAAAGAGAAAACGGGAGCTGTTGTTAAAATGAAAAATATTTTAATCCTATGTACAGGTAATAGTTGTAGAAGCCAAATCGCTGAAGGTTGGATGCGATTTTATGCAAAAGAGAAAGCTAAAGTGTACAGTGCAGGTATCGAAACTCATGGAGTGAACCCAAAAGCGATCTCGACCATGAAGGAAGTTGGAATTGATATTTCCAATCATACCTCAAACCATATAAACGAATACAAAGACATTACCTTTGATTATTTGATCACTGTATGTGATCACGCCAAAGAAAACTGTCCTTATTTCCCGAGTGATGCAAAACGATTCCACCACAACTTCAGTGATCCATCTAAAAAGATAGGAACTGAATCCGAAATCAAAGAAGCTTTCGCAAAAACAAGAGAAGAAATTCGAAAGTATTGCGAAAATTTTGTAAACAAAGAATTAAACTAACGAGGAATATATGAACCAATCAATGACATGGCTTAATTTCAAAAAGAATTTGGATTTGTATCCTGAACTACAACTTACATTTTTATACCAAAACCAAGAAAGAATCTATCCTAATTACCATATCACTGAATTTAAATTAGCCACGATCGAATCAGTTGATTGTGGAGGGAACTATGATACTTGGAAAGAAATCATATTACAAGTATTGGAACCAAACGAAAAAATTGAAACTGGTTCAATGGACCTCAAAAAAGTGAATTCAATATTTACAAAGGTTTCTACACGAATATTGATACCAGATGATGCAATCCTGAGAATCGAATTTGGAAATTCCAAATCTGCAATGAGGCAATATTTTGTTTCCAATTTACAGATTGTTGGCACTGAGCTCGTTATGGAATTGGTAGATGGAAAAACAGAATGTAAGGCATCCGAAAGTTGTGGTATCAAAAAAGATACCAACATCCCGATTCTTAACGAAGAATTTGTGAGTGAAAAACCAATATCAAAAAACTCATGTTGCAGCAAAAAACCATCTGAAGTCAGTTTAGAAAAAGTTGGTTGTTGCTGAATGAAACATTTATCCTTTTTAGACCGATTTTTGACTGTTTGGATTTTTGGAGCGATGCTCTTGGGTGTTCTCATTGGAAATTATTTTCCAAACTTTGTTGGTTTCATATCTTCTTTAAATAGTGGTACGACAAATCTCCCGATTGCTATTGGCCTTATCCTTATGATGGTTCCACCACTTGCTAAAGTGAAATACAAAGAAATGGGAAAGGTATTTCGAGATGGAAGACTACTCTTACTTTCACTTCTGCTCAATTGGATTATCGGTCCTATTCTCATGTTCATTCTAGCGATTCTCTTTTTACAAAATGAACCTGAATATAGAACGGGATTGATTCTCATTGGATTGGCAAGATGTATTGCTATGGTGATTGTTTGGAATGATTTAGCAAATGGCGATAGAGAATATGGGGCTGCTCTCGTTGCTTTGAATAGCATTTTCCAAGTGTTCTTTTATAGTTTTTATGCTTATTTATTCATTACTATCTTACCTCCTTACTTCGGTATCACTTCATCGAATGTTTCCATTGAAATTTCCGAGATAGCAAAAACTGTAGGAATTTACTTAGGGATTCCATTTGTGATTGGATTTTTATTACGTTTTGGATTTGAAACATGGAACAAAAAGGAATTCTATGAAACAAAATTCCTTCCTAAAATTTCGCCAATCACCTTACTAGCACTTCTATTTACAATCATTGTGATGTTTAGTTTAAAAGGTGAAATGATTTTAGAACTAACGGAAGATGTCATACGCGTTGCCATACCATTACTCTTCTATTTTATCATCATGTTTTTCTTAAGTTTATGGATGGGATACAAACTAGGTGTTGATTATTCAAAAAACGCAGCAGTAAGTTTTACAGCTACTGGAAACAATTTTGAACTCGCGATCGCAGTTTCCATTGGAGTATTTGGGATTAGTAGCGGAGCAGCCTTCGTTGGAGTCATTGGTCCACTGATTGAAGTTCCAACTTTAATTTTACTTGTAAAAGTAGCCCTTGCGTTTCGGGACCGATTCTATTCTAAAATTTAAGTTAGTTCCAATTAAGTCGAAGCCGATTTTTGATCCAACCAATGCCTGTATCGTTTTGTTAATTTCGACAAACGGATTTGGTCCATGAGCAACCGAAACCATGGAATTAGGTTAACATTTGGCATTTTTCCTTTTGCCAATCGTTGGAGTTGGTAACGCACCATTGCCATTGTTGCAAGGCCAGTAAGAGTTTTTGATTTCCAATTGGGGATGGGCAATCTAAAAATGGATTCTTTATTTTCCTTCCATTCCATTGGTAAATTTGGATTTAAAGCTAAGGCCGTGGCAATCCCAACGAGCGACACTCCTGATTCTAAAACGGACTCTGCAATTTGTTTTCTAACAATTCCACCAGTTACCATTATGGGAACAGATACTACTTTTGTCACTTCTCGTGCAAAATCCAAAAAGTATGCTTCTCTTGCTAAGGTGGAACCATCCTTTGCGATTCCTTGCATGGCAGGTGCTTCATAATTCCCACCAGATATTTCAATAAAATCTACACCTAACTTTTGAATCATTTTGATAACAGAAGTGGCATCTTCAAATTGAAATCCACCTTTTTGGAAATCACTTGAATTGATTTTTACAGAAACAATAAAATTAGGTTTTACACACTTTCGAACAGATTGGATCACTTCGATTAAAAATTTTGCTCTATTTTCTAAACTTCCTCCCCAAACATCCGTTCGCTTGTTAACTAAAGGAGAAAGGAATTGGCTAATCAAATACCCATGGGCTGCATGAATTTGTACGCCATCAAAACCAACTTCTTCCGCGAGTTTTGCAGTCAGTGCGAACCTTTGGATGGTTTCTAGAATTTCAGATTCATTCATTGCTTTCGGATTGCCCAAAAGTTTAGAAAGATTTCCAATATTTACCGTAACTGCAGAGGGAGCCCAGACGTTACCACCTAACTTCGCTAATATTTGCCGACCGGGGTGGTTAATTTGAATAATGATTTTTCCACCCGAAGATTTTGCTTTGTTCGCCCAGGTTTTGAATCCATCTAATTTGCTACCTGCTTCGAGGACGACTCCACCAGGCCCAGTCATAGACCTATGATCGACCATCACATTTCCAGTAATGATGGTCCCAACTCCACCCTTTCCCCATGCTTCGTATAAATTCCAAAGTGCGGAATCTGGTTCTAAATTTTCATTCGATAAATTTTCTTCCATAGCGGCTTTCACCAATCGATTGGGAAGAATGACTCCATTTGGTAATGTGAGGGTTGTAAATATTGGGGAGTTTGGATTCATCTTTCCTCCTTAGACAAGAAGAAGATGTACCAAATGACAGAAAAATTCAGGAAAGAAATGCGAGTAGTAAGGAATGAACTTTATGGTTATTGGTTCTTTTTTCGGTCTCGTTTATTTTCATACATCCTTTCATCGGCTTTAGCAATTAAGGATTCTAATTCTCCACCATCTTCTGGGTAATGAGCAACACCAACACTTGCTTTGATTCGAAGGGATTGGGACTCAAATTGTAATTCCCCTTCAACGATATTCATAATATTGGATAAAAAGGATAAAATTGATTCTTTCGGATCTGGACTCATCAAAATTAATCCAAACTCATCACCACCTAACCTTGCCAATATATCGTGATCTTGGATAAGGTTAGAAAGTCGTTTGGCAAATTGTGAGATATAAAAATCTCCAGCTGCATGTCCAAATGTATCATTCACTTGTTTTAAACCATCCAAATCAAACATAACCACAGTTAGTGAGATTGAATTGGATTGTAAACGGGCGATCCCTCTTCTCAAATAATCATAAAAAGCAGAACGATTGTAGATCCCAGTGAGTGTATCGTGGCTTGCAAGATAGGACATTGATTGTAATCGTTTTTCTCGTTCTGCCCAACGATAAGCATTATGTAATACCGCCGCCATTGTTCCTGATAACATATTAAGAGTATGAAGATCGTTTTCATGAAAGTATGCAGGTTTTGAACTGAAAACTTTTAAGACACCTATCACTTCTAAACCGAAGTACAATGGAACTACAATCATGGATCTTAAACCCACGACACGACAAGCTTCTCGATTGACGCGGTTGTCTTCTTCTGAATCGACACAGTATAAAATTTCTTTTGATTGTAAACTGAGTCCAGAAAAACTTCCAGAAACATGTAGCCTCAATCCAATCTGATTGGAAGCAGATCCACTCGCAGCGCGATATACTAAATCGTCTCCTTCTACTAATTCGAACACTGCTCCTTCTGCTGAAACAAGTTCCTTGGAACGTAGTGTGATGAGATCTAATAGAAGTGGAATATCAGGATTAACAACAGTTAGCTCTGTTTGTATTTTTAGTATTTTTTCTAAGGTTGACTCTGAAGGAGATAAGGCCATATCGTTTCAGAGTTACCTTACGGAAAGGATCAATATTGATCTAGCTTAATTTTCGAATTCCCTCGCCTAAACAATAATTCGCAATCGCAAGTAGGACGTGAAAGATATCAACATTCAGGAAAGGTCCTGATGTCCCCTTCGTACCAATCACTAAACCAGCCAAGATAAACAACACTACTCCCACGATGCCCATCATGGCAGCTTGGTTGTGCTTCGGAAAACGGATGATGGAACTGACAAGTACGATAAGCATCGCAATTCCGCCGACGACTGTCGAATAAATTGGTAGTGGAACCAAGTAAGCAAAGACCAAATACAAAACAAAAAGGATGGTGATGAGAAGGAAAAAAGTTTTTTCCGAAATGGAACGAAAGGAAAAATGAAAAAAAGCAAGACCAAGGAGTGGAACACCAAGACAACCAGATAGGCCTACAAAAAAACGATAGATAGGATCGAGAGTATTGATACCTAAAAAGTGAATGGACCCAAGCCCTGCTGATATTCCAATAATGGCAAACCCATACAATGCGGAACGAGATGGGATTGATGATTTACCAAAAAAACGATACGCTACGCTGAGCGAAACTAAGGACAAAAACAAATCGGATAAAAATGTGGAAAGAACCATGGTGACAGAATTAGAACCAAATTCACCAAAGTGGCAAGTGAAAATCCTTATGTTTTCGAATTAAATTCTGGAGGAATCACTTCCTGGGATTTTCTTACAATATCCCAAATGACCTCGTCAAGCTCATTAGCAGAATTTAATAAATAACCCAAACTCTTATCCTCTTCTTCTTTTGTCAAACTGCCAGTCCGAATGAGTTGGGTTAATCCCATAATCCTTGCCAGCGGGCTTCTAACCACATGTGACTGTGTCCATGCAATTGATTTTAGTTTTTGGTTTTGAGTTTTGATCGCTTCTAATTGTGTTTCTTTTTCGGTCACATCATGAAAATTGTCAACGATCCCACCGATCGATTCATCTGATAACATATTGGTAAGTGTTGATTCCACATACCTCCATGATCCATCTTTGTGTTTGGCACGAAAGGTTTCACTTGGCAAAGACCCTCCAAGAGGTAATGCTAATACATCAAATAATCTTTTTTTAAGTTTTGGCGAATCATCTGGATGAACAACATCAAACAAATTGAGACTTAACGCTTCTTTTTCCGTATAACCCATTACTTTTGTGATTGAAGGTGAAACATATTTTCCTTGGCCTCTTGGACTCAGGATCATGATGACATCGGCTCCATTTTCTACTAGAACACGGAACCTTTTTTCGTTTAGAATCAGCTCTTTGCTTTTCCGCATTAAACTGGAGATATCTTTTGAAAAACAAGCAAGACCTGTTATTTTTTCGTCAACGTTTCGAATCGGATTAAATGAAACTTCTCTATGTTCTTCTTCATGTGTGATTGGACTTATGAAATTTTCATAAGAAGTGAAGGATTCACCAGAGAGTCCTCTTTCATAGTATTCTTTCCATTTATAATAAAATTCTTCTCCAGCAGTTTTTACTAAGACTGAGTCTCCTTCCTTCGCGGGGTATTGTAGTAAAAAACTGAGAACATTTAAGAAGGATTGGTTTGCAGCCACCAAACAAAAGTTTGTATCAATAGACCAAATGAGATCAGAAGTTCCATTGATGAGTGCTTCTTGGTTTCGTTTGATCCGAATCAATTTTTCTTCGTTGATCACTTTTTCAGAGATATCACGAGTTAAACTTAATACGGAAATGATTTCGCCTTTTTGGTTTGTAAGTGGAACTGCCGTACTTTCCATCCAACGATGTGTTCCTTTCATACCAATGATCCGAAAACGAGCACTTGATTTAATTCCTTTTAAAGCATTTTCATGAATACTTTGGTAGTATCTAAGGTCAGATGGTTCAATTAATGCATCTACATTTTTTCCGATCGCATCTTCTGGACTATCTGCTTCAATCATATTGAGGCCTGCAGGGTTCATCTCAATGAGGATTCCATCTGGGGAAACAACCTTTACACACTCTGGTTCTGATTGTAGGATAGAACTGAGCCGTAATTCTTGTTGTTTGAGTTGTATGTATGATTCAATTCGGTCAGTGATGTCCTGAAAAATTCCCACAATTTGAATGGGATTACCAGAATCATCACGAACCAGTTCCGCTTGGCTGTGAATGTATCGAACGGTACCATTTTTTGTTACTAAGCGACATTCAAAATTATATGGAATTCCTTTCTTGATAACATCTTCCATATGTTGTTTTGCTTTTTCTCGATCGTCTGGATGGACAGAATTGTAACCTAATTCAAGTGAGACGGGCATGTCCACAGGATCCATTTCTAAAATAAGAAAAACACCTTCTGACCAATGGATGGTTTGATTGATAAAATCATATTCCCAATGACCAAGTTTCCCTAATGTTTCCATTTGGCGAAAGATTCGAAGGTAATGATCTTCTTTTCGCGATTTTTCGGGGAATGGGTCTTTTGGGATACTTGTCACTGTGATTACCAATCCAAATGGGACTTAGAGTTTCTAAGATAAGAAGTCTTAAGTCAGCCACTTTTTTAAGGATAACAGAATCAGAAATAGAATTTAGGAAAAAAAGTTCATAAGAAGGGTTTGTTTCTGCCAGGGATCTGGAGGGTTTAGTCCTTGGTGAGTGATAACGAACCAAGGACGGGAGCGGGAGCGCACCCCGTAAGAGCCCGCCCGGGCAGCCCAATCCTAAGCTGAGCTAAATTACAATTTTTTTCTCTAAACAAATCGCAGTTGGATCGGATATCCATTTTCCAAAGGAAGGGATTTCTTGAAATCCGAAGTTTTTGTATAGTGCCAGCGCTTCTGGTTGAGGGGAACCTGCTCGTAGGATCATGGATCGATAACCATCTAAGATTGCATTTTTTTGAAGTTCAACTAACAGAGACGTTGCGACTTTTGATTTTCTAAATTGAGGGAACACATATACTGCATCTAACTCACATTTAGTGTCGTCAAATTTCGTATAGGCGACTGAGCCCAGGACTTCTTTTTGATCCATCGATTCTGCGAGAAGAAACTTACCTTTGGGGGGTAAGAAGTCGTTGAAATCCATTGGGTTCGGAGCTTGAAAACCATATCGTTTTTGGATTTCTGTCCAGAGCTCATCTATACAATTTTGGGAATGGGGATCGGGGGAAGTGGCCCATCGGATTTGGAAATTATGATTCATGAATACCAAAAGATGAACTCTTTTCAAAAGAATTTTGCAAATTCAATTTTCAGGTGGCAGAAAATTTGTTTTGGGTGTAAAGGGAAGTCATTGGGTGGCGGGTGGACACACCCCACCCAATCAGGGCGGGGATACCTACATCCAAACCTGTACCACCTCAAAAAAAAAGCCTCCATCTCTGGAGGCTCCCTTTCGACCGAATTTCTTTTCAAGAATCTTAGTCTTTTTTCGAAGCTGCTTCTTTGATTACGTAAGCTGCAATTTCGTTCTTTTGGATTTGAGTTGTTCCTTCGAAGATCGTGAGGATTTTTGAGTCTCTCATTAACTTCTCAACAGGATACTCTTTTGTGTATCCGTATCCACCAAAAATTTGAACTGCATCAGTGGCACACTGAACAGCACACTCAGAAGCGTATGCTTTTGCAATCGCAGAGTATTTTGGAAGGTTTGGATCGTTTGCATCAGAAAGACGAGCTGCTTTATAAGTGATTTCTCTTGCAGTCTCTACTTTGATAGACATATCAGCTAACATGTGTTGCACTGCTTGGAAAGTTCCGATTTTAACACCGAACTGCTCTCTCTCACGAGCGTATCGTGCTGCGTGATCAAGTGCTGCTTGCGCTACACCCACACCCATTACCGCTACAAATGGACGAGAAGCATTCAAAGTTTGGAGTGCGTAAACGAAACCTAGGTTTTCTTTCCCTACTAATTGTTCTTCGCTCACTTCACAATCTTCAAAAATAACTTGGTGAGTAGAAGATGCACGGATTCCGAGTTTATCTTCTTTTTTACCTACAGTAAGACCTTTTGTATTACGTGGCACGTAGAAACAAGAGACTCCACGTGTTCCACGGTTTTTATCAGTATAAGCAAATACAGTAAACGCTTGGGCATCAGATGCACCAGTGATCCATTGTTTTGCACCGTTTATGACCCATTTGTCACCTTTTTTCTCGGCACGAGTGGTCATTCCTGGAACGTCAGATCCAGCACCTGGTTCTGATAAACAGAAAGAAACTCCGAACTTACCTTCAGCAATGTCTGGAAGCCATTTGAGTTTTTGTTCGTGAGTAGCACCTTTTAGGATAGGAAGGATTCCAAGACCTGTGTAAGCAAACCCTAGTGCGATTCCAAGGCATCCACGAGACAATTCCTCGATGGCCAAACACTGCTCAATGGCTCCAAGTCCCCATCCACCGTATTCTTCTGGAATCACTAGACCGTTGATTCCAAGTTCGGAACGCATTTTGTTGATGAGTTCAGTTGGGTGTTGGTTTTTTTCATCCCAGTGCAAGGCTACTTCATGCGGGATTTCTTTTTTGACGAAGTTACGAACTAAATCTCTGATTTCAAGTTGTTGCTCTGTGAATTGGCTATACATTCCGGGATGTTCCTTCTAAGAATGGGGTATTTACTACCTTTTTTCGTACGACCCTTCCTGTGCCAAGGGTTTTTCTCTCTTTACAAGAAAGCAATTACACTGTAAAATTTTCCATTTGTATGGCTAAATCGTGTTCTTTATTCCACAACCTGAGACAGATCACTTCTGTCCTCCTTATCACAGTAACCTTTGCAATTGTTTCTTGCTCAGGACGACCCAATTACCAATCGAAAGCAAACTTAAGTTATGCGAACTTTGAAGTATACTTCCAAGAAAAGTTGAACGAGAGTAAACGCAAAAACCATAGACCTGGAAACGAAGAACGTTATATCAGTTTTGGGAAAAAAACGCCTCTCGCATTTTTATACATCCATGGATTTGGTGCGTCACGTGCAGAAGGTGAAGATGTAATGGAAAAATTGGCAAAAAAGTATAAGGCCAATACTTACTTACTCAGGCTTCCTGGTCACGGAACAAACAAAGAAGACCAAAGAGATCAAAATTTTAATAACTACTTAGATGCTTCACGTGAAGCATTGTATATGATGCAATCACAAGGAGACAAAGTGGTTGTGTTTGGAAGTTCTATGGGTGGACTACTGGCGACATGGCTTGCATCTGAATACCCAGAAGAAGTGGATGGACTTGTGCTTGCCAATCCTTTTTATGCACCTGTGGATGGAAGTTTAAATATCCTTAACTATCCAGGTGGACTTAGTTTCATCCATTTACTCAAAGGAAAAGTAAGAGCTTCATCACATAACAATCCAAAAGTGCTTCCAGAACGAAACAACTATTGGTATCCGGAACAATACTTTGCTGCGCTTGTGGGAGTAAACGATCTCAAAAACTATGCAGCAGTTCCCGATGTATTTCGAAAGGTTACTTCCCCCGCATTATTATTGTATTATTACAAAAATGAAAAAGAACAAGATCCAACAGCAAGTGTTCCCAAAATGTTGGAAGGTTATGCCAACTTTGGCTTAGAAAAAACACCAAATCCTCTCAATAAAAAAGTCGCAGTCGAAAACGGAATGCATGTCCTTATGTCTAAATGGGTGATCACTGATAAAGTATTTATCGAATCACAAATAGATGTTTGGTTAAAAGAATTACTGAAAACAAAATAAGTTAGATAACCTTTTATAAAATAGATCACCGATCCAAATTCAAAGGAGTTTCCCATGAACCAGAGTAAAGAAAAAATTGCACTTGTGACAGGTGCCAACAGAGGGATTGGGAAACAAGTTTCCATTGATTTGGCAAAACAAGGGATTTATGTTCTCATTGCTTCCAGAAATGTTTCTGATGCAGAAGATACTTTAAAACAAGTAAAGTCGGTGGGTAAAGGAGAGATCATCTCTCTCGATGTTTCCAAAGAACAGAGTATCAATGAAGTTTACGATATCATCACTGGGAGTTTTGGTCGTCTGGATATTTTAGTTAACAATGCTGGAATATTTACAGACCCAGGTTCTTTTTTTGAAACCACTTCGGAAGACTTACACCGCACCTTAATGGTAAATCTATTTGGACCATTTCGTTTGATCCAAGTTTTTTTACCGATGATGGTCCAAAACAACTATGGTCGTATAGTCAATGTTAGCTCCGGGATGGGGCAACTTTCCGATATGGGTGGCGGTTATCCAGCGTATCGGATTTCCAAAACGGCCATCAATGCTTTGACAAACCTTTCCAGTACAGAAGGTGTTGGAAAAAATATCAAAATCAATTCCGTATGCCCTGGTTGGGTGAAAACCGATATGGGTGGAACAAATGCAACAAGGTCAGTGGAAAAAGGTGCTGAAACCATAGTATGGGCAGCAACTCTTCCTGATAACGGTCCAACAGGGAAATTCTTTCGGGACAAAAAGGAGATCCCTTGGTAGGCGAATCACTTCTTTTCAAATGATTGCCAGACTTTCATTTGAAAACAAAAATTGAATTCTAGTTTGAATCGATTCATATCAATAATAAGGACTTTTAAATGAATTTGAAACTTAGTTATGTATTGATTCTTTTTATCTCTTTTACACACATCGTTGCAAAACCAATTGAAATTTCCAAATTAGAAGAAGGAGATATCATCTTTCATGAATCCAAATCAGAACAAGCAACTGCCATCAAACTGGCAACGAAATCAAGATACACCCACGTAGGTATCATTTTCAAGTATGGAAATAATTTTAAAGTATTAGAAGCTGTTGAACCTGTCAAAATCACTGACCTGCAAAAATTCATCCAAAGAGGAACAAACCACCATTATGTGATCAAACGTATCCGTAATGCAAGCTCAACACTGACAGCGGAGACCATTCAAAAAATGAAAGAATATGGTAGATTCTTTGTTGGGAAACATTATGATCTCTACTTTGAGTGGTCAGATGATCGGATTTATTGTACGGAACTGGTTTGGAAACTGTATGAGAAGTATACAGGCTTAAAACTTGGAGAGCTAAAAACGTTACGAGACTTTGATTTATCTTCTAAACAGGTTCAAACTCTTATGAAAAAAAGATATGGGAAAAGCATTCCTTATGCAGAACCTGTTATCTCCTCAGTTGATATGTTCCAATCAAAGGAATTGGTCACCGTGATGGAGTGATACCATTTCAATAATCCATTCTCATTCTTTTGATTGATGATAAATTTTACAAAACAAGGCTTTCCGAATGCCTTGTTTTTCAGTAATAACCTAGAGTAGCTAACCCATTTCACCAAGCAATCGATCTAGTTCCAAATAACATTCCGCCATCCCATCTGCTGCACCCGACTCAACCATCATCTTACAAATATCAGGTGAAGCGTACCGACATAGATGTGTCATAAGAGTCCGTTTTCCTTCTGTTGTGAATGTGCGTGATTCAAATGTTGCATTTGGATCTTCGGGAGCATTTGCATCGAATGTTTCCATGTCCATAATGTAATTTTCTGTGTTGGAGAGTGTTTCTGGAACAACAACTTCGCGAAAAGTTCCATACACACCTGATTTATTTCCCTTCTCATCTGCATACAAGTAAAGGTATTTCCCACCAACTCGTAGGTCTTGTTCACAAGTATCGAGGACCATACCTTCTGGTCCAATGAGCCATCTTCTCATTAACTCAGGTTTGGTGTGACAATCAAAAACCAATTCTCTCGGTGCATCGAAATACCTTTGAAACACAACCTCAGTGTCACCTTTCCGAATCATCTTCACTACATTTTGTTTTGAATTCATTTTTTTCTCACCCCTTTCGGTTGTATGTTTTGTAGTTCTTCCAATAACCCATCGAGAGCCTGGTATCGTTTTTCCCATATCTGGCGGTATTTTTCCATCCAATCCACAGCTTCTTTGAGAGGAGCAGTTTGTAACCTACGTGGCCTTTCCTGAGCCCTTCTTGTTGTTGTAATGAGTCCAGCTTCTTCTAATATCTTTAGGTGTTTCGAAATGGCTGGTTGGCTCATTTGAAACGGTTTCGTGAGTTCCATCACCGTTAGGTCTTTTTTTGCCAGATGCATTAAAATGGCCCTTCTTGTGGGGTCAGCCAGTGCGGAAAATGTTGCGTCCAGAGTTTGCATATCTAATTGGTTATATATCTAATTGGTTATATATCTAATTGGTTATATATCTATTTGGTTATATAAAGATTAAATGTCAAACTCATTTTTATAAGGAAAATGAGCTTGAGAAAGTTAAGCTGTTTTTTTAGAATCAGGGCTTCTTGAATTTAGTTTATGGATTCTGAATTTTTTCATCTAAATGATAAAATTTAGAAAAAGCTGGAATCTTATTCTTTTCTATGGAATTTGCAAGTCCGATTCCCATTAATTCAAATACCCTTTGAATGATTTCAGATGAATGAATGTTCTGGTCACCAAATCCATAAAAACCAATCAATCCAATTGTTTGGTTATGAACCTGTAGGGGCAATTCCATTAGGCATGAAACTCCAAGTAAAACCAAATGTTCTTGTACTGATGTAGAAGTTTCTACTGAGAAATTTTTGATTATCTTGGCGTTACCCGATGAATGAATGTTGGGAAGATTGAATTGAACTTTTGAAAATCTTTGCCCTTCGTAGATTCCGTGTATATTCCCCTCTACGAAACTATACTCCCAACCATCCCCTATTTTTGTTGCAATCACCCCTAAGGGTAATCCAAATAGTTTAGTACCAGTCTGTAAATAATTCCGACAAATTTTAACAATATCATCTTTTTGATTGGAAAGTAATCGGTATAATTCGCCAAGAGATTGTTTCACAAAGGCCGAAGTATTTAATGATTCTGAAATTATTTTTTCATTCTTGTATCGAATTAATTCTAAACTCAATTTATCTGCAAGTACATCAATCAGCTTTAAATTCTTAAATTTATGTTTAAATTTATTTTCAGCAACCATCCCGATGACTCCAATCACTGTACCGATATCCGATCGAATTGGGTATCCCAAATAGATTGCAGATGAATTATTAACCTTGCTTATACGAAGAGATCTATAAAGCGAATCATCTTCCAATAGATTGACTTCAAATATCATATTTGAATCGATCACATTCGAACAAGGGAGATTTGACTTAGATATTGTTTTTGGAAAAAGAAAATCTTTTGAACCGTCGAAAGCAAGTAAGTGAAAGGTTTGTGTATCTGGTTGGTATTCTAAAATCCAAGTCGCAAAAATTTCTGGAATTTTGGCTATTGTTTGGACAGTTTGTTCCCAAATCTCTTCCCTATGCTGAGAGTTACTATGAAAATGTAAGTCATCCGTAAGGTCCGCATTAAATGAACCACCAGTGAAATATTGGTTAGGAGTTAATTCAGAAAGCATAAAATGTCCCTCTATTGCCAACTCCAACAAAACAATTCTGTCCGACCATTACCAAACTAGATATAATAGGTGTTTTGTTTCCTAAATCATCCAATATATTTCCCAATCGTTGAATCCAATGGTTTAAGCGACTTCCTTACCTCGTGCCACTTCTAAAATGGAAAACCACTCAACTCTTTTGAGAGGATAAGAAAAACAGTTTGCTGCCGACTCAATTCGTTCCAAATCATTGGTACCTAAAATGGGAACCAGTCCTGCAGGGTGATTCAGAAACCAAGAATAAAGAATTTGATCAACACTTGCTCCATATCTTTTTGCGATCTCAAGTAATTTCTGAGAGGTTTTGATTTCCGTCTCCGTTTTCGGTGAGAATACCTTTCCACCAGCGGTAGGAGACCATACCATAGGATGGATACCAGATTCGATCATTTGGTCAAAGGTTCCATCAAACATAGGTTCGGTGTGATATAAATGAAACTCCACCTGGTTTGTGAAAAGAGGGCGTTTGCATTTCGATTGGACCATTCGGAATTGTGACGGAGTAAAATTGGAGACTCCAAAATGTTTGACCTTACCTTCCAGAGCCAGAGAATCAAAAACCTCTGCCATTTCAGTTGGATCCATGAGTGGGTCGGGTCTGTGAATGAGTAGTACATCCAAAGAATCCACTTGCAGTTTGCGCAAAGATCGTTCCACCGAATACCGTAAATGTTCTTTCGATGTATTATAATGTTTTGTTGGATATTTGGCACCTGGAACTTGTATCCCACACTTTGTGATGATTTTGATTTTGTTTTTTAAGTTTGGGTATTTTTTTAGGACCTTTCCAAAATGTTCTTCATTTTCAAAATCTCCATAAATATCTGCATGGTCGAATGTATCGATCCCAAGTTCCAAACATAAATTGATTTTTTCATAAATTCGATCTTCACCAAATCCATGTTTGTCTTCATGTAACCTCCAAATCCCATACACCAAACGAGAAATGGATAAATTATGTTTGGGAAAATGAATTTGTGGAACCATTATTTTCTTTCTCCTATTGTCAGAGGTGTGACAGGAATACCTTGGGGTTTCCTTCCTTGTGCCTCTGCAAAATTCACTGTTTTTAATTTTGGTAACACTTTGTTTGCGAATAGTTTTGATTCCTCAATGAGTGGATAACCAGAAAAAATAAATGCGCGGATTCCCATTTTGATGTACCTTTGGATTTTTTCATACACTTGTTCAGGTGTTCCCACAATCGCAGAACCACAACCAGATCGTGCAAGTCCTATCCCTGACCAAATCATAGGTTCGATGAACAAATCAGAATCTGCAGACTTACGTAATTCATCTTGGCGTAAAACACCTGCGGAATTAGAATCCAGTGCTCTATGTTTGATATCATTTGCTCTCTCGATATCTATTTTTGATAACAAACGTTTTGCGGCGTCTTTTGCTTCCTTTTCAGTGTCCCTCACAATCAAATGGATCCGTAGACCAAAATCGATTTTGCGCCCAAAACTAACTGCACGCTCACTTAAGTCTTTCATTGTGTCAGCGAGTTTTTCTTCCGTTTCAGGCCACATCAAAAACACATCACAAAACTCAGCACATAACGCTCGTGCATCTTCTGAAATCCCACCAAAGTAAAGTAAGGGTCCACCATTTGTTTGGTATGACTTCACTGGATCTGCTGTTAAATCCAATTGGTAATGTTTTCCCTTAAAGTTGATGTGATCCCGTGTCCAACCTTGTTGTAAGATTTGGATCACTTCCTTTGAGATTTCATATCTCGTTTTGGAATCGCGGACAGTGCCAGGTAAGTCAGAAGAGATGATATTGATGTTGAGCCTTCCTTTTAGCATATGGTCCAAAGTGGAAAGGGTTCTTGCAAGCATGGGAGGATGAATTTCACCACACCGAATCGCCGTTAGGAGGGAAATTTGTTTTGTAAACTGAGATGCTGCAGCAGCAAATGTTAAAGTATCTTGTCCAGTTTGGTAAGAGGAAGGTAATAGAATATTTTGATATCCCAAATCATCTGCTATGCGGATGATGTCGGCACAATGTTCGAAACTCGAACGTAAGTTCCCATCAGGAACTCCTAAAAATTCATAATCTCCATTGCATAGGTCACAAAACCAGGCAACTTCCACAGACGTGTCTTCGGATCGAATGGCGGGTGCTTTGGGAATCGGATTCATTGTTGCCAATAGAAACCGAGATACCAAGAAACGACAAGAGGGATTTCAAAAAATCTATCGCTTGCATTATTTTTAGAAAAAATCGATTCTGGAGGTTCCATTCCTGACAATGATCACAACAATTGATATCCTTTTCTTTGGGTTTACCTTCCTACTTGTGCTTGGGATTGGAATGGTTGCAGGTAGAAAAGAATCCTCATCAAAGGACTATTTTCTTGGAGGAAGAAGCCTTCCCTGGTGGGGGATTGCGGGTTCTCTCTTTGGCACGAATATTTCGGCAAACCATTTAGTAGGAATGCTCGGCATAGGTTTTTCAGTGGGGTTTGCACAAAGCCATTATGAATTCGGATCCATCCCAGCAATTGTACTTTTGGCATTTGTATTTTTACCCCTATTCCGAAGAAAAAAGTTTTTTACTCTCTCCCAATTTTTACAGGAAAAGTTTGGAAAAGAAACAGCAAAAATCTACTCCGCTATCTCGCTGATTCTCATTACCATCCAACTGACTGGTGCTTTGTACATCGGAGCCCGCAGTTTTTTACCATTTTTGCAAAACCTTGGTATGTCGGTTACCTACACTGAACTTGTCATTTGGATTGCATTTACCTCTACTATCTACACTTGGTTTGGTGGATTAAAATCGGTAGTATACACAGATGTGATCCAAACCTTTTTAATTTTAGCTTCGGGACTTGTACTCGCCTATCTTTCGATTACAAGACCCGAAGTTGGTGGGTTACTAGAACTTTTTGCAAAAGAAGAAAGTAGGATGGACGGACTGAGTAAAATGAATTTATACTTACCTCCAAACCACCCTACACTTCCTTGGACCGGAGCACTGAGCGGACTATTTTTATTACATACATTTTATTGGAATACAAATCAATACGTCGTACAAAGGACATTAGGTGGAAAATCGCTGAGAGAAGCGCGTTATGGGATTTTAGTGGGTGGACTATTAAAGCTCACAGTCCCTTTTTTTTCGATCTTAACCGGGATTGCTGCGTATCAAATTTGGTCTTCCCTTGGGGAAACGACAAATATAGCTCCTGATGAAGCTTTTTCCAAATTAGTCGTATTAGTTGTTCCGGTTGGTTACGGACTCATCGGAGTCATCCTGGCAGGATTATTGGGAGCTATCTTTTCAAGTATTGATTCCATGTTACATTCAGCGGCTACATTATTCACAATTGATTTTTACAAACCACTCTTTGAAAAAAAAGGGGGATCACTTTCTGATGAGAGGCAAATGAAATCAGGGAGAATTTTTCTCTTGTTATTTTCTTTTTTGGTAACAGTGTTTGCAAACGTTCTCATTGACCCAAATTCAAAGAAAAATTTCTTTATTGAGTTATCCAATCAAAGTTCTCACTTCACACCTGCTCTACTTGTTGTTTTTTTATTCGGAATTTTTAATGTTAAAATCAATGCCAAAGCCATCTGCGGGACAATCCTTCTCACTCCTTTCCTTTCCCTTTTAAGTCCTTACTTATACACAAACTATGCACCAGACTTCATTAAACTCACATTTGGCGAAGAATTAAATTTTTTACACCGAGTCTTTCTGATCTTTCACTTTGCCTTTTTTGTACTAGTTATAGCCGCATTCCTTCAATACAAAGAGAATCCTAAAGACAATTCACTCCAAGGACTGATTCAGTTCAATCCATTCAACCAAAACCCAAAAAAACAAAATCAGCATTTCTTTTTGATTTGTCTTTCCCTCTTTGCCATCCTATTTTTTCTCATTATTTTTTTACGTGTCCAATGCCCAAATTCAAAATTCCTAATTGCGGTATTTGGATTTTTACTATTTATCCTCTTTTCTTTAATACTTACCTATCGCAAAAAATCAACGAAACAAACCTTTATTTCTGTATTTCGCAAACGAGATGAATGGTTGTATGGGATTTTATTAGGTTTCACATTCTTCTTTTATTTATGGTTCTAAAAATTAGAAAACACAATCTAACAGCTGCAAGTAAAAAGGAATTGCCAAACGAAACAAAGAAGATTTCATTAGGAATGGAGACTCATCATTCACAATGTTTGTATTTGAAAAAGCAAATCAGAAATTTCGATTCCCAATTATCACTTTCTGCTTAATCGTCATCACTCTATGCACTCAGTTTTTAGATTCAAATAACACATATGCGTTTACTCCCCAAAAAGAATTTGGGTTTAGTTTATTCTCTTCTTTCTTTTTTAACTCTTCTTTCGTGGAATGGACAACAAATGCCATCTACTTGTACATGTTTGCTGACAATATTGAAGATGTAATCGGCCCTCTCAAGTTTTTCTTTTTATTTATGTTCTTTGGAATCCTTACAAATCTCACTTATTTTTTATTCCACATGAACTCCATCGTACCTGTAGTGGGAACTTCTGGTGTGATTTCAGGCTTTTTAGGAATGTATTTTGTCTTTTTTCCCAAAGTAAAAAGTACAATGGTATTTGAAAAAATAGCATTCAAAGATGTACCGATTTACTTTAGTTTGAGCATCTGGATTCTCATCCAAGGATACTTGTATTTTGTAGAACTTCATAGTGAAATCCGAAGTACCTATGCAGGCCAAGTAGTGGCATTTTTCATTGGAATGATCCTTGCGAATGGATTTGTCCACCATAAGTATCTGGATAGACTGGAACATAATTTACGATTATCTACATTCCAAAATAAAACAGTCCTATGTCCTTCTTGTAACCACCCGATCCCTGCCAAAAAATATGGGAGATTCCATTGTAACGTTTGCCAAACCAATTTTTTCTTTGATCGAAAAGGAAAAAAATTCCTTCCATAACTATAAAAAATCGAATACACCACTCAGATTTCTTGTTCCAGCAATTTTTTTACATCGACAAGTACTTAGTGTTTCATTAAAATTCTCCCTTACCATTCCTGGAGACTAAAGAATGAAACGACTCGCAACTTTGTTACTCTTATCGATTTTAAGCTTACAACCAATTTTATCGGAAGACAAACCTGTTCCACCAAGTCCACCTAAAGAAGGTTATTATATTATTACTTATAAAAATTACTCCGTAAATTTAGAAATACAAGTGAATGGATATAATGTACGGAGTGATTTCTCAAATGAAGATTCATCAGGACAAGCTGATATTAACTATTGGATCTTACCTAGCGATAATAAAATTAAAATCCGATTCTCAGAACGAAAACAAAATAAAAAACAATCTTCAGGATTACCAAGTGAAGCTGAAGTAAAACTCATCATTGGTCAGAAAGGTCAATTCCCAGATGAAGGTGTTTTACTAGAAAAAGTCGAACACAACCAATCAAATCCAAAACAAATGGGCTTATGGATCGAAATTCCGTTTCAACCCCCCTTCTCTCCACCAAGTGAGTTGTGGAAACAAGCAGAAACATTGAGTCTATCAAAAGAATTGGAGGATTCTGCTATCTCATTCTTAAAAGATTTCACCAAAGTTCTCAATACAAAGGATGCAAAAAAGATTTTGTCTGCGACTTCCTTTCGAGCAAAAGATACATCGGAAGTAAGATACTATCCTTATGATGAAGCTGATGAATTAAAATCAATCCAAGGAATGATAAAATCGATCGGGTCCACATGGAAACTCAATCCTTCAGAAATTCAGTTTAAATTACTCTGTAACAATCAAATTCTTGAAATTACAAATAAAAAGGGAGATCCGATTATCGTTTCTAAAAAAGGTGCAGCAATTCCAGTCTATTTAAGCCGGATTGCGGGGAAATGGGTCATTGTTCGTTAGAACCTTTATTCCATGAATGATAAATGACTTAAAATAAGGACCAATCCACAAAATACGATCAAGGGAGAAATTAATTTCTCCCTCAGCTTAAGATTAGTTTGATTCACGAACTGATTTTTTCTTCTCCGAAATCGCATAGATTTTTTTTGGAGAGCTAATTCCTTTCAATTTATGTTCGCCTAATTCTTCCCACCGAACTGGAATTTGTTTCGCTAAGTTTTCGGAGGCAAGAACTGCTTTTCCTAACTCACCACACATTCCAGCTATTCGACTCGTCAAATTAACAGCTTCTCCTATCACAGTAAAATCCAAACGGTCCATAGATCCGATATTCCCATACAATATTTCACCAGAATGCAAACCTACACCGTGATGGATTGAAATTTTACCTTCTTTTTCTCTTTCTTGGTTTAATTGGGCCAACAGTTCACCTAACTTACGTACAGCGAGTAAAACTTTTTTACCTACAACCAATTTGTTTTTCCCGTTGTATGGGAATACAGCAAGGACACCGTCCCCTAACAACTTCAAAACTTCTCCCCCAAATCTTTCAATTTGAGGAATCGCAACACCAAAATAATCATTTAATAACTTGATAACTTCTTCAGGTGGAAGGGTTTCACTTATGCCAGAATAATTTCGAATATCTGAAAACCAAATTACTGATTGGATATTCTCCAACTCACCTAAATAAATTTTGCCAGAGTATACTGTTGAACCAGTTCTTTTCCCCAAATAAATACTGAGTAAGGATTCTGTGAGTTCTGATTGGATAAATGTCCACCACTTCAACGCAATCAGGTTTAATGATTTTGTTAAAAAATCCACTTCTCTTTCATCAAATCCATTCGGTTTTTTCGTTAATAAACTTAAAAATGCATAACTATTCCCTTTTTGGATGACAGGTACTGCCAAATACCCAGTTCCACCTAAAGGTGCTAATTCTTCCAATATGGGATAAGGGTAATCGCCTTTATTCTCAGAATCAAACTGATAATAATATGTTTTTTTGGCAGTTAAAACATAATGTATAGGACTTGCAGTAAATTGCGAAGACTGTATAGAACCTAATCTAAATTTGGTGACCCGAATGGAAGAATCTGGAAATTCGTAAAGTAAACTTGAATGGAATAATGAATTCACCTGAACATCAAATAGTTCTTTTTGAGAATTTGGTGCCCAAAGATAAGCTAACGTCTCTACTTGGGGGTGTAAAGTTTTTGTTCCCATATTCCCTCTCATGATATCAAAACCTAAAGATTGTAAGTATTGAATATACGAATGGAATAAAACAGCTGGAGAATCAATTTTGGGAAGTTCTACCAAATACCAATCCATAAAACTATCGAGTAAAGACTTAGATTCGTTTGTCATGGAATGTTTATTGGATAAGGAAAAAGAAAGAAGGCAAGAAAATAAAGAAATTCACCCTGCCAAATGACAGGGTGAATCATATTGTTTATTTGAGTTTAGCATCCAAACGTTTTTGTACAGCTTCCATGAATTGGAAAGTATCCAATTCTGTTTTCTTTGCTGCTGTTGAAAGGGAAAGTAGATCTTTTGTCATTTCTCCGCCTTCAATTGTTTCGATGATAGCTTCTTCTAACTTATGAGCAAAATTCACTACATCAGGAGTTCCGTCTAGTTCTCCACGTTTTGCAATGGCACCAGTCCAAGCAAAAATAGATGCTACTGAGTTTGTAGAAGTAGTTTCCCCTTTTTGGTACTTACGGTAGTGACGTGTCACAGTTCCGTGAGCTGCTTCATATTCGTATTTTCCATCTGGAGATACAAGAACAGAAGTCATAAGTCCAAGAGAACCAAAACCAGAAGCAACCATATCACTCATCACGTCGCCGTCATAGTTCATGAGAGCCCAAAGTTGACCACCTTCGTTTTTCATGATTTGTGCAACCGCATCATCAATGAGGTAATAGCTGTAAGTGATACCTGCAGCTTTCATTGCCGATTCTTGTTCTTTTGCCATTGTATCAAAAATATCACGGAATCGAGCATGGTATTTTTTTGAAATGGTATCTTTTGTCGCAAACCAGATGCTGATTTTTTCAGACAACGCATATGTGAAACATGCTTTTGCAAAAGACTTAATAGACTCATCCAAGTTATGCATCGCAAGCGCAACACCTGCACCTTTAAATTCATTTACTAGCAGTCTTTGTTTTTCTTTTCCAGATGCGTCTGTATAAACGAGTTCTACTTTTCCTGGACCATCTACAAGAATCTCTACGTCACGATAGATGTCACCGTATGCATGGCGACCAATCGCAATTGGTTTTTTCCAAGAATTAACTGCCGCTGGAATGTTTTTGATAATGATTGGTTTACGAAATACAGTTCCATCTAAAATCGCACGAATTGTTCCGTTAGGTGATTTCCACTCTTGTTTTAAATTGTATTCTTTTACCCGGTCAGCATTTGGAGTGATTGTCGCACACTTCACACCAACACCGTGTTTTTTGATCGCATTAGCAGAATCAACAGTTACTTGGTCATCCGTTTTATCGCGATATTCTACACCGAGATCATAATACTCTAATGTAATATCTAAGTAAGGGTGAATGAAACGATCTTTGATTTCTTTCCAGATGATTCTTGTCATTTCATCGCCGTCTAACTCGACTAACGGTGTTTTTACTTTAATTTTTCCCATTGATTTCTCCTAAACTCATACTATTTTAACTTTAAAATTATAAGACTTAATTGGAACTTCCCATATAACGATTCCAAATATAATGACAGAACTCTGTCGAATTATTAATCGCTCCTGAAATGGTATGGATTCCAGTGAAGGATGTATATCTTTTTCTATATGCGTCCGATTCGGAAACAAGAGAAAGTTTCGCTTCTAATTGGAGTAAAACTTCTTTCCAGGATTCACAATGTTCGGAGATAAAGGGATCATTTGCATTGATTTTTAATTGGTTGGCTTCCGAAATGTGAATTTCCCAAAAATGAGTTGGGAATGCAGGAGGAGTATAACGATCGCGAATGGTTTCCAAATCTTTTTCGATTTCCTGGTCTTTGAAACTATGGAAAAAGAAAAAACTACTGAGTTTGAGTGAGATGGGCAAATAAAACCGAAACGTTTTATCATAGGATACCATTTGGTGCAAAACCCAAAGGGGTGATTTTCCGGTTTTCCCTTTTTCTTGGAAGGATTTGGCATCCATTTTAGCCAATTCATCAAAACAGTATTGGGCGAACCGAAGTTTCTCTTTCCAGAATATTTCTAAGATCTCCGTGACCATGTCTGTTTCGTTCATCTTGGATAGGGGAAAGTATTTTTCAAGTGAGAATCCTTTTTTAAGAACCAAGTCACTCTCTCGTTTACCTCCCTTTGGTATGAATGACAATGATTTATCCTGGCATGAATTGGTTTCGAAAAAAGAGGAGTTTTTACACATCCTAAGGATTTTAAACCATTATTACGAAATGAGGGGGGAAACCAAATCCAAACAATTTGGTTTTAGGCGCCTTCTTGCCGATTCTGATCCAAACTCAGTCCAAATCTTTTTTGCGAAGATCGGCACGTTTGAATACCAGGTAGCTTGCCGCATTTTACCCAATGAGGAAACAGAAACTTGGATCCATGTGGATGGCATTGCCGAGGAAAGAGAGCGCCTACGAGAAATTGGAAATACAGAACACCCTGTGTTCTCTTTAGTGTGTTTGGGTGATCTCTTTTCGATCTCCGTTCCGACTCTTTTGTGCATTTAAAGGAAATCCCCAAGAAAAACCTTGCTTCTTTTTTCAGGTCCTTTTAGTCTTTGGCGGTGCGATGGAAGAGTAACATTGGTAACCTCCTCTTGATTGTTTTGGTTTTTGTGAGTTTAAACAAAAACCTTTCTGCTGAAGATTTTAAAACACAACACTACCCTGAAGAAGGATACCTGCAAGGTTGGAACTTTACCTTTCGCAATGAAAAGTACAATCTCTTCGCTACCTTTCTTGTGAGTAATTTTGGTCCTGGTTCCCTCAACAATGGAGTCTCATTACTTCTAAAAACCAAAGAACAACCTGTCTTTTATTCCACCCGCGAATTTGATGCAGAAGACTACGAATTTAAGAAAGGACAGTTTTACCAACGAAGTGGTGAAAACTGGATGGAATTAAAAAACGGAGTGTATTCGTTTTATATGAACTACGGGGATTGGGAAATCAAATTGGATTACAAACCACGTAAAGGCAATGTTCCCATTTCCAAAGGAAAATTTCCTTTAATGGAGAAAGGAAAATTCGTTCAAGCTGATATCCCTTTTTCCTACTCGACTGTCACAGGTACCATTCGGTACAAAGATGTAACAGAAGAAGTAAAAGGTGTTGGTGGGCTTGAACATATCCTTACCAATGAGGCAGTTTATCAGTTTTCCAAAAAATGGGAACTGGTACGTTCACAAACAAAAGACAATTATCGAATTTTTACAGGTGGATTTATTGGAAATTCTAATTTCCCAGGTGAATTTTTCCGTAGAGTTGCAGTTCTCAATCCTTCAGGAAATTTGATTTTAGAAGGAACAGTTGAGAGGGTAGAAGTTTTAGAATGGGAAAAAGAACCTACTTCTGGTTATACGATCCCAAAATCGGAAATTTTATACTTCCAAAATGAAACTTGTAAATTGAATGTAAAACGAACTCGTCCCATTGCAACAATGAGTGCCTTAGAAAATATTTCTTCATTTTTACGATTTTTTATCCAATTGTTTTTTGCAAAACCCTACCAAATCCATTGGCTCGCAGAACTAAAATTAGAATGCCCTGAATATTCTGGAGAAGGAAAAGGTTACCATTCCAATTATTTGATTAACGAGTGATTGTCGGTAGCAAGTCTTACAAAATAAACTTTTGGCCTTCATGCGCAATGTGTACTTGCATGCCACCTGGTTTTAATAATCGTGCTTCATCTAAGATGATCCTTGCCACTTCATGGTCAGTATGGTCAGGTTCATGGTGAGTTAAAACCACTGATCGAATTTCCATCATTTCTGCGAATTCAACAGCTTTACTGACTGCTGTATGCCCCCAACCTATTTTTTTCTCAGCTTCGGAAGTACTATACTGTGCATCGATGATGATAAGATCTGCTCCAGCAATTTGGGGTTTCATCTTTAATAGGTGTTCTCTGTCTTCTTCACGGTATTCAACATCCGTACAAAATAAAAATATCTTGTTACCTTCTCTAATCCTGTAACCAGTGCACGAACCTGGATGGCGAAGTCCAAAGGGAATGATTTTTAGACCACCTAACATATAGGATTCAAATTCTTTCCATAAATGAAAATGTTTTTTGGAAGCCATTTGTTGGAAGGTTACAGGAAAGTTTTCAGGATGTTGTTGTCTTTCTAATCGTTCTTCTAAATTGGGAATACAAGAATAAAAATGGACGTTAACTGAAGGAGAATACCCTGGTTTGAAAAATGGCCAACCTTGGATATGATCCCAATGTGTGTGAGATACAAGGATATGAATGTCCATCTCTTTTCCACTAAATGCTTCCGGCGCAAGTTGGTTTCCGAGTACTCGTAACCCTGTACCCATATCCAAAATCACTCTTTCTCCACCATCACCTTCGATAAAAACACAAGTTGTATTGCCACCTAAGTCTTGTGAGAGAGGGATTGGTAAATGGTTTAAAAACTCCTCTTCGGAAAAACTGTTTGCATCTTTTTTCCACTCTTCTTTTGCTAAATGCAGAATCTTTAAGGTTTTTTCTCGTTGTTCCTGTTTTGAAATCGGAGTGGGAAGACTACCTCGCACACCAAAAAGAGTTATTTTCATCTAGTTCCTTTTAAAAATCCTGACATTAAATCATCGGAAGAAAAGCAATTGTTAGTTAATCCAGAAATCCAAGAAAAACTTTGGAAGTTTACCATTAGAACTTCCTACAAGTCTGACTATCTCCTGCAACCTAACGAACGCGGGAAAAAAATCGACCTAAAAAATTCTTTCCCTTCTCGCACCAAAAACTTTGTTTTAGAGTTAGGTTCTGGTTGGGGTGAAGTTGCCATTGAATTGGCTAAAAATGACCAAGAAACCGGTTACCTTCTAATGGAAAAAAAGGTAAACCGCATCATCCACACCGAAAAACAAAGAAAAACGTTAGGTTTAGAAAATATTCGTTATATGACCGTTAACTTCCAATGGTTTTTCGATGAACTCCTTGAGAAAGAAATTTTTGACAAAATCATCATCAATTTTCCCGATCCTTGGCCCAAAAAAAAGCATCATAAAAATAGACTGATGCAACCTCATATGATACAACAAATATCTAGTTTGTTAAAACCAGGTGGTGAACTTTTATTTGCGACAGACTATGGTCCCTATGCGAGAAAAACCATCTCCCTATTACGCAAATTTCCTGAGTTTTTGTGGAAGGACAAGGAATATGAATTTGAGAGACCTGGATTTCCCATTTCATTTTTTGAAGCGGAAAAACGAAGTGAAGGGAAACGGATTTATTACTTAAAACGAACCAAACCTCTGTGATTCGTTTTATCGTTTTTCTTCCGTACCTATCGGATTATGTTTTAGTAAAATGAAGTGTGAAGGGAAAACTCAGACACTCTAATCAAGAGTCACCGTACTGATTCGTAATCCGTCACGATCACCTTTCCAAGGAACTGGAGTTTTTTCCTTTCCTTTGATGATGACCAATTCCTTAGATCTTCCTTCGACTACCAAACCATCCATAGGGTAATAAAAATCCCCTTCGATTTGGTATGAATCTTTCCATTTTGAACCACCTTTCCAAAGATAGGTGGTATTCTCCGTATTCACGAGGAGTGAATCTGGATTTTTTAAAACAGATCGTATAGATTCTGTTTTGCCAATGGCATATAATTTTGCTTTTTCTGTGCCTTCGTAGATTTGGCCACCAAGTTGAACCAAACAAGATTCTTCAACACAACCTAAGAAGTTAGCAGACTCATTTGAGTCTTTTTTGGCGATAGGAAGTGATACTTTAGATTCCTTTTCGTTTGGTACGGCTGGATTAAAAACTTGTACTAAAAACTCTTTTTTCGTATCACGAATCACAAAAAGTTTTCCTTCCCCATTAAGCGAAAAACTAACAAAATCATTTCCATTCCATTCTTCTTGGATTTCCAAATTTGGATTGGTTCGAACCAGTTTTCGACTAGGAGATTTATCTTTCTCCAATAAGAGAAAAAAACCACTATTGTCAGCTGACCCTTGTTTTACTTTCCAACCAGCTAATACTTGTTTTTTGAAAGTCATCTTTCCTGATTCTGGGTAAATTTTGGTAGCAGTATCATTGGAAATTCCCACAAGTTCCTTACCTGCCACGAGTAATTGGAATGGAGTAGAAGTGTATTGTTTCCAAACGAGTTCCTTGGTGACGCGGTCATAACCTACTATCGCCGTTCCATAATTTACAATGATACGATTTGGATATACAATCGGAGTCGAAACCGGTGTTCCCGATAAATTGAGATCTGTTACATGGAGTGGTTCATCATCTAAAGCATCAGAAGGAAGTAACCTTGCGTATTTTGTTTCACCATATTCACGTAAGATTTTTTCTTTCACTGCATTTCGTTTGGACTTGGTTTTCTCGGATGGAGAATGTTTTTGTTTTGCGTCCAATATACGGAATTGGGCAAACATTGCTTCTGCAGATGGTTCTTCTTTTAAAACACGATCAATGGTTTTTTCAGCTTCATCCAATTTGTTTTCTTTGAAGTAAATGTACGCCAATTGGATTTCACCATCCATAAAATCAGGATCTGATTTACGAATGGATTCAAGGATTGATTTTGCTTCGTTTGTGAGGTCTTCATTAAAATAGGCAATTGCTAAGTTATAAGAAGAAAGTCCAAATTCAGAATCTTTGGCCCTTGCCTTTTCAAATTCACGTTTGGCAGCATCCATTTGGTTCAATTTATAATACGCAAGTCCTTTTGCTACATTACTTGGAGCAAAGTTTGGATTCACGAGGATTGCTTTGTCAAATTCACCAATAGCTCCTTCATAATTTTTACGCTTCATGGTAACGAGACCTAACATGTAATAAGCGTAATAAGAATCTGGTTTTTCTTTTAATATGTCATAGAACCCATCTTCGGCACGTTTGAGTTCTCCCTTTTTATAGTAGAAGGAATAAATCCCTTCTTTGAAAGAGATGGCATTTTCTTTATTCGATTTTACAGCATTTTCTAAAATGGAGAGGCCTTTTTCCTCCTCCCCTTTTTCAATATAACACTCTGCGATTTTGACCAGGAGAGAAGCTTTTGGCACTCGGTCGTATGCCTTTTGGTAAGGAGTTACTGCTTCAATGAATTTTTTGCGATTAAAAAGTGTATTCCCTTCTTTGACTAAAGGTAAAATCTCCGCAAAACGAGAGTTCTCCGAAACAGTTTTTTCAGTTTCAATGAGTTCCGGAATGTCCTTTGTGAATTTTTTAGATTTTTGAATGAACTCGTTTGCTTTTGTATAATTCTCTTTTGTATTTTCCTCGACAGCTCGTTTGTAATACAAACTTCCCAATCGATAATCTACTGCTTCATTTCCTGGGAACTTTTTCTTAAGCCCCATATAAATGGACTCAGCTTCATCCCACTTACTTGCATCCTCTGCAATCCTTCCTAGCGTGATGGCACTAAAGGGATCTGTTGCGGAAAGAGTTTCCAATTTTTTTACGAATTCTTTTTCTTTTTTGGACTCACCCGTTTTTGCATACACACGAGCTAAGCCTTGTAAAGCACCTGGATTTGCATTGTCCAAGCGGTAGGCTTCTAAATAAGAACCTTCTGCTTTTTTGTATTCACTAAACGCAAAATACCCACGACCAAAGGCATTTTGAACTGCTGGGTTTTCAGGGTTTACTCCCATTGCTTTGCCATATTCATCAAACGCTTGTTTGCGTTTTCCTTGGCGTAAAAAGGTATCACCACTTGCTATGAATTTTTGAGATTCCGCTAATACTTTCGCTTTTCGAATGTCTTCTTTTTTTGCTTTCGGATGTGTTTCAGCTTTTTTTAAAACATCCAATGCTTCATCAAAACGACCAGAATCAATCAAAACATATGCCAAATTCATTTTTGGTTCGATAAAGTTTGGATCCCAAGCAGATGAATCCTGGAAACTAAGTGTTGCTTTTTTTACTTCACCCCATTTCCACTCACATATCCCTTGTTTGTTGCGAATCTCTGCGTTTTTAGGAACCTTTTGTAAGGCTAGTTTGGAAGTTTTTAAACATTCTGAATAATTGTGTGTTTGTATGAGAACGTTACACAGACCAACATATGCATTTGCATTTGTATCAGAGAGTGAAATGGATTTTTTAAAACTGTCTTCACTTTCTTTCAGTTTTCCATTTAATAATTGTGCGTTCCCAAGAAAGGACCAAACCGAAGCATTTTGAGGTTGTAATTCAGAAGCTTTTTTAAATTCGTTCGTTGCTTCTGTATAATTTTTTTTGTTTAAGAAGTCATTTCCTCTTTGGATGAGGGAAGCAATTTTTGTGGAAAGTTTTGCATCTTTTGCAGACTTAAGTTCTGGATTTAATTTTTCAGCTTTTGCAAAATAACTCTCAGCTTCATCATATCGTTTTAGTTCTAAACAAACATCACCTAATTGATTGAGTAACTCAATCGGATATGGAAAATCTTTTTTATCTTCTAATGACTTTAAAGTGACCAAACTTTCTTGGTAACGACCTAAGTTTTTTAATAAAAGTCCAGTTTTGTATGTGTAAATGGATTCTTCTGGTTTTAGTTTACTTAGAGTTTGATAGGTATTGAGTGCAGCTTCATTCTCACCTAAGGTTGACTGAACTGTTCCAAGTCCAATAAGGATTTTCTCATTTTGCGGGTCTAAATTATTCCCTTTTTCATACGCAGATTTGGCATTTTCATACTCACCTAACTGATAATAGGAAGCACCAAGTAATGCATATCCTTCCACAAGTTCAAAAGTTTGGATCGAAGATTTTGCTTTTTCTAAGGCAACATCAATGTTTCCTTTTTGGAATTCATTACTTCCATCAGCGATAAGAGTTCTGGCTTCTTCGATTTTTTGTCGATCTGAAACATTTGATTTTTCGACAACAGAATCTTTTACAGTGACAGACTGAAAATCACGAGAACGACAGCCAATAAACGTGACGAGTAAAACAGATACAACAATCAATTGTTTCATTTTTGGAACCTTTGTTCAAACTTAACCATGTCTGGGTATTGAATCTTTAATCCTTTGAGCGGGACTCCCACCAAAGGAGAGTTATGTGGAGTAAGAACACCTAAATTCCAAAATGTTTCAAAATTCCAAGGAAATTCCTCAACCATTTTGTTACCCAAATACAAACGAATCATTTTTTTCTCGATATCAGTTGTGAACTTAATGCTACGGCCTTTGAGTTCATCTTCTTTATTCCATCGATAAGAGGAGCGAACTGGTGCTTCTGACTCACTTTGCGAAAACTTCACTATATGAAAGTCCGTTTGGTCTACATAGACTAAAATCGAATTCGCAGAATGGTCATGGATCGAAAGCCCAAGCGTACCATTGTATTCTTTCTTTAAATCCAATATAAGTTCAACTTCAAGATAATCTGGAATTAGGTCTTCGGAAAAAACTCCATACCAACCCTTTGGTAACTCTTTGTTTTTTGCAAATGTCAATTTTCCAGGAAATGTTGCAGAGAAGTTAGGTGAAGGTGTTGATAGGTTCCAAAATTCTTCCGATTCCCAACCCACTCCATCTTCCAGAGAAATTGGTAATGCAATCGATGTAATTTGTTTTGGCCGAATTTTGATTCCAGCCTTTGCATATTCAAAATGAGAATCGGTAGAGGTACGAATGAATTGGACCGGATAACTTCCGTAAGGAACTCCCGATTCAGCGTATTGTGTTTTGCCTTTTTTTTGGCCATCAATGACAACATCAAGCCCAGGAGGGAAACTAGAAACAACGACAGTACCTTGGGAAATATCATCATTCCATTCTTGGAATACTCTTGTTGTTTTCCCCGCACGAACTAAGATATTTCGTTTTACTTGGTCTTTGCCAGGTTTAGCAAATGAAAGTGTATGTTTTCCATTGATCAGTGTGTAATTGAGAAGAGGTGCTTTTCCCACTTCGACTCCATCCAGATAAATGGTTGTGCCGGGAGATGTAGAAAAAACAGAAACTTTCCCTTGTAAGGAAGCTGTAAAATAATTTCGTAATTCATCAACAGAAGGAGAAGAAATCTCTATAAAATAAGCAGGAACAAACTCGGTTAAAGGGAGGAGGTGTTTTTTTCCATGAAATACATCGAAGGATTTTGTTGATTTCGATTTTGGTTCTTTTTCTTCTTGGTAAACAAATACCGCCTTACCAAAATTTTGTGAAAGAACGGGGTCTTTGTATTGGACATCCACAGTCAATCGATCCACTGATTTGGAAAGATTCAGTTCCAACATGATATCGATATCATTCGACTCGAAAAACTTGGGATCTTGTTTGATTGGGGCTTTTTGGTATATTCCCAATTTGGAATGAGGGAAAAGGACTTTTTCTTCAAGTAGAGCTAAGTCAGATGGAGAAAACCCCTCTGGAATTTGTTTCCAGAGGAGAGTGAAACTTGGGGTTGATTTATTTACCAGTCGTTCTCTGTAATCTCTACCCGAAGGAAGGGGTTCAGACTCTCCAAGATCTGGAGTGACAAACTTAGGTTTTGTAAAACTTCGATTGAGGGTTTCGATCTTTGTGACCGAAGAACAATAACCGACTAAAAAACAAAGGACCGGTAAATAAACATATCTCATTTCGTCTTATCAAAACTCTCTTTTGGAGCTAATTTTAGTGAATCTTTTTGCACATCTTTTTTAATGTATTTAGAATCTTCAATTGATTTTGCAGTTGTGATCACTTCATCTGACTTTGATTTGGTGATTTCACGAGTTTTGGCTGCTTTTTCTAATTCTTCTACAGAAGAAACTAGATTCATCTTTTGAAGTTCTTCATTGTTTGATTTGAGCTCATTTGCAAGAGACTCAAATTGTAACATTTTTGTGTTTTCAAACACTAACATTTCTTTCATTTCACCTAAGGATTGTTTGTCCATTGGTTTGATCATTTTATCAGAAAGTTTTGTGTCAGAAGCCACTTCAGCTGACTTTTGTTTGTCGACTACGATTTCGTTATCTGAGTTTGATTTACGGATCGCAACCGCACCATCAAGAACCGTGTACTTTACAACACAGTTTGAGGATCCGCATGCTACGTTTCCACCTTTAGCAGAAGGATTTTCTACATTGGTAAGGAAGATCGTTCCACGAACACCCGCGATAGAAGTTGGAGTCACAACACTGAAAGACTCTGTTTTTCTTTCTTTACGAAGAACAGTTACTAGTTTTCCGTATTGCATGTTTACTTCTGTTTCTCGTGTTCCATCGTTTGCTGCGAATGCTTGGCTTACACTAAGGGAAGTATTTTTGTTTAGTTTGAGAACACCGTCTTCACCTACTAAAAGTTCAACAGATCCATTTTCACCTGTAACAATTGTGTCTTGTGAAGTTAATGTATCACCTAAGCTTGGTTTGATTTGTCCATTTTCTCTTAATACGACTACATCACCTTTTACAAAGGCAATGACCACATTACTAGCTGGTTGGTTTTTATCCGTAACATTTGTTACAGTCTCTTTTGAGTCTTTTTGGCAAGCTACGGCAAACATGGCAAAAATCGCCACAAATCCCAAAACCGACAATTTTTGTATGATTGTACGTTTCATATTCCTTCCTCCGGAAATAACTTTCTTAATTTAGATAACAACTGAAGCCTTGGCAACTCTTTTCCCTAATATCTTTTTGTGACAGCTTTTGACCAATGGTCCCTGCGGGTCACACGGTAGGGATTTTCCAAACTTTCGATCATGGATTCGAGGCTCTTTTTTCGGGTTTCGTCCATGGTTTCATTCATGTATTTACGCATTGGACACTCAGAACCCAGTTCACAGCAATAAATTTCCCGACAACCTTCCTTTACTCTGCGTAATTCAGGAAAACTTTCCCAAAGTTCGTTGGGAGTGAGGTGCAAAATCCCCCATTCTTTGACCCCTGGAGAGTCAATGAGGACGGTATTTCCTTCCAAAAAGAGAGCAAAGGAATTGGTGGTGGTGTGTTTTCCTTTTTTTGTGGAACCACTTACCAAATTGGTTCGTTGAACGGTTTTTTGGTGGAGGTGGTTCATGAGTGTGGATTTGCCCACACCAGAATTCCCACAGAGGAATGTACGTTTGCCTCTAATTTTTTCCCATAAGGGCAGGATCGATTCTTCGGAAAGTAAGGATACACTCATGACATCATAACCTAACTCTCTATAGTAGGTTTCTCTATCTTCAATCTCTTCTTGAGAAACAAGATCCTTTTTTGTAAAAATGATAAGAGGTGGAATTTCTGTATGGTAAGAAGCAGCGAGTAGCCTGTCAATAAACCCTGGTTTTGTTTCTGGGTCTTTACAAGAAGCAAGGATAGCCAATTGGTCTAAGTTTGCACATAACACATGACTGTCGCCTTTATCACTTTTGCGAGTGAGGTAGTTTTTTCGTTCCAATCGTTCTGAGATGACCCACTCTTCTCCAGACGATTTTTCAGCAAGGATCATGTCACCCACCACGAAGGGATGGCGTTCGTTTGAATTTTTGAGGCGGAGTTTGCCTTTGAGTACAGCTAGGGCGTAGGAAGTGGCCTCTGAATAAATTTCATAATAGGCACCAAAGATACGCGCGATTGTAAATAGTTCTTTACCCAAGTGGATTCAACACCAAAATATTCTAGTTCGTACATTGTATACAATCGACATGCAAATACAAGTTTTCTTTCGTTCTTCCATCATTCTCTTATCCGCTTTTGGTTGGTTTGTCTGTGCTTACGGATTAGGCATATTACAAGCAGCTACCTTTTTGGTATTGGGATGTTTCGGGTTGGGGTTACTTACTGTATCCCTCTTCCTCTTCCCCCTTGTTAAAAACGAAAGACCAACGGAACAAAAACCGAAAAAACGCGATGAGTTGGTGCAAAATCTCTTTGCCCTCGAGAAATTCAAAGAAGAACTGATCTCTTTTAATGACCCAGACCAAATCAGTGAAACCATTAGCCAATTTTTAGCTTCTAAAATTCCTGCAGAGTTTGTGCAAGTGTACACATGGGATGAATTGGAGGGCCAATTTAGACCAAGACCTTTCCTAACATCCAAAAACCATCAACATTCTGACTTACCATCCATACCTGTCTTCAATCCATTTTTGCTTTGGTTATCAGAACGTGAAGGGATTCATATCAAAGAAAACTTCATCCAATTTGTTTCCACAAGCCATGAAAAAATCGCAAAAGAAGCATTACATTTTTTTAAAGACACTCGTTCTGAGTTGGTAGCAACACTTTCGATTAAGTCAAGTTTGGTGGGTTTTATCTTACTTGGAAAACACAAAGAAGGAAAAATTTACGATTTAGAAGAAATTGAAATCATATTAGAAATTCTTTCCGTTTCTCTCATGTCCCTTTCCAATTCCATGATCTACCAACAGTTGTTAAACTTAACGGAAACCTTGGAAGCAAAAGTAAGAGAAAGAACAAAAGAGTTGGAAGAAACCCAAGCCCATCTTGTCCAATCGGAAAAAATGGCTTCTCTCGGGGTGATGGTAGCAGGAATCGCACATGAAATTAATACTCCAGCAGCCGTCATCAATGGTGCCGCCGACAATTTGGATGCTAACTTAGTATTCGTATTATCCCACTTAGGTGACATTACCCACCTCATCCAAAATCCAGATTTTCGTTCTTTGTATTTGGATATCTTATTCAGTTTTGTCAAAGAGGATCCCAATACCAAGATTGATCCAAAGGATAAATTCAAACTCAAAAAAGAAACCAAACTCAAGTTCATCCAAGATGGGATGCCAGAAAACGATGCTACCGATCTTGCTACTTTTCTCATCGATCACCACCTCATGCATATGCAAGAAGAATTATTACGAATTTGGAAATCAGGTGGGAAAGAAACCTTTGAGATGCTAAAGAACACTTTAAGTTTGCAACGTAATATCAAAAATATCAAATATGCGATTCGTAATATTGTGAGGATCGTGAAGGCATTAAAATACTACTCACACATCGGTCATAATTCTTATGAAATTGCCGACCTCAATGAAGGCCTAGAGAACACACTTGTGATCATGCAAAACCAAATCAAACATGGTGTGGAAATTGAACGTAATTATGGCACTATCCCTCTTGTTAGGTGTAATTTGGATGAGCTCAACCAAGTTTGGACAAATCTCATCACAAATGCCATCCATGCGATGAAAAAAACCGAACACCCAAAACTCATTATTTCTTCCAGAAGGATTGGAGAAGAATATGTGATGATTAGTTTTGAAGACAATGGATCAGGGATTCCCACTGAAATTAAGGATAAAATTTGGGATCCTTTTTTTACTACAAAAGACCAAGGCGAAGGAACAGGACTTGGGCTTGGGATTGTGAAAGGAATTATCGAAAAACACAAAGGTAGGATTGAAGTGGAATCAACTCTCGGTCGAACTTTGTTTATGGTTTATTTACCGTTAGTGGGTCCAGGTGATGTGCCAAATCTCCCTAAAGAAATCTTTAGGGAGGTGAGAGGTTAAGTTGTTACGAAAAAAGAGGACGACTTAAAAGTTTTTCCCAATTTTCCTTTGTGGTTTCAAAGTTCTTTTTGGAAAGTCCTGCTTCGGTTTCATTCGCAGTTTGTTTTGCTTTGGACCATTTTTGGTATTCTGTGATGGCCGACTCTCGTAGATGAGCCAATTGTTCGGACCAAGTTTTTAGTTTTTCTTCACCGAGATTCGCATACTGGTGTAAAGTTTCCTTTTCTTTGATAAACATCGTTTTTTGTAAGATTTTTTCTTCAGAAACTTTTTTCAAATTGTAAGTGAGACCAAAAAAAGAAAGGAATTTGATCATCCATTTGGAAGGATCATAATCATACCAACGGATTCCATTGCGGTAGTCCATTTGGAATTCGTGGTGGAAGTTGTGGTATCCTTCACCAAACGTAAAAAAGGCGATGATCCAATTGTCTCGTGCTGTTTGTTCTTTGGAAAAAGTCCTTTCTCCCCAAACATGGCAAGCACTGTTGATAAAGAAGGTAAACTGGTGAACTACAAACAATCGTAAGAACCCAGCTACAAAAAATCCTTCTAAAAATGTTCCCCATAACATGGTAATGAGACCTGGCAGGATAAAACACATAAAGATTGAAATCGAATAAAAATGTTTGTGTTGCCAAACCACAAGTGGGTCATTCATCAAATCTTGTACCCCTTGGCCAACATAGTTTCGTTTGCGAAATAACCAACCAATATGAGCATACCAAAACCCTTTTTTAATCGAGTATGGGTCTTTGTCAGTGTCCACAAATTTATGATGGATACGATGGTCCTCACTCCATTCCAGTGCTGTAGATTGAAAAGCAGCAGCACCAAATAATAATAACAATAGTTTTATGGGAGATTTGGCTTCATAAGCTTTGTGTGAAAAAAGTCTGTGGTAACCGACTGTAATTCCCATACCTGTTGCAAAAAAATAAAACAAAAAGAGTGCCCAAGTTCCTAAATGAATGGATTCATAAAGATACACATATAGGGTTCCGAAAATACCAACGAGTGGTGATGTGAGTAAAAAAATCGTAGTCACCCAATCGATCGGGTTTTTGACTTTGATTTCAGCTTGTGTCGTCATAGAAAATTCCTGTTCCATGAAGTGGGAGCCCAGAATCCGATTCCGGTTGCAAAAAAAATGAGTACAGATCGTTACAAACCAGGAATTTTAGAACAATGGGGACGCAGAGTTCTCATTTCCTTGCGTACTCTTACGAAAGAACAGAAGTCCGAAGGAGAGGGAGGTTTTTCGGATGTTTCTAAACGACTCCTCTTTTGGGGGAGTTTTTGGTCCTTTTGGATTGGATTTTTTCCTTCCGTTCTCTTTGTGTACCTTTCTCTTTTTTTACCTTCTTTTTCTTTCGAATCCTTTTCCAAGATTTCGTATGAAGGTCTCTTTTGGTTTGTATCCTTACTCACCATTGTGACTGTAATCGAATTTTACCTGTTGTTTCGGTTGGGGTTTTATCTTTCTTACCAGATGGCAAAAGCAGCAGACGTGGAATTGGCAGACGAACCCGAACTCATCACACCGATTCCTGGGATGATGGCACGGCTTGTTTTGGAAATCCCTGACCCAAGGATCCGTTTGTATGGGATTGATCCTTATAAACATTTAAACGAGAGGGCCTTGTTCTTTCGTACATTACTCTACAAAAGTAAGGTATTCCTTTCGAATATCTTCGCAAAACTGATGTTAAAAGTGATTTTGGGTAGGACAAGTTTGCGTTTTCTCATTGAATACATCTCAGGTCCCATTACTGGAATTTGGGATGCTGTCACCACCTACCTGATTCTCTTTGAACTCAGAAAACGGATCATCACACGAAAATTGGCAGATTCCATTTTACTCCAAATCAAATCGAAAAACCGAAATCCAAAACTCATTGAATCTGTGTTACGTTCTGTGGCCCTTTCTATCGTCTATACCAAAACCTTCCATCCGAATTTTGAATACTTACTCTTTGGGTTACTTGGGCTTTTGCCAAAAAGAGAAAACTTACAAAACCTGGATGATTGGGAACATTTTGTTTTGTCCTTACAGGGGCTTTCGAAAGAAGAAAAAAAATGGCCGGTATCTGTCTTTGCCATCTGTGCTTCCTTTGATGGAAAATTAAATGCAGAAGAATTAAATGCCTTTGTCGGCCTCAGTGAACACTCACCCTCTTGGATTTTGGAACGTGTGCGATTTTTAAGTGCAACCATCCAAAAAGGGAAACTAGCAGAATCTTTTCAAGGAATGGAAAAAATCCTTCCAAAAGAATGAAAGACCTAAGAGACTCATGTTTTAGTCTAATACAAACATAGGAGAAAATATGGCTCAAGTAACACTCAAAGGGAATCCCGTACCTCTCGAAGGATCCATCCCAAAACCAGGAGACAAAGCTCCCGATTTTAAAGTCGCCAAACAAGATTTAAGTGATATTTCCTTAAAAGATTTAGCAGGAAAGGTAAAAATCCTCGTGGCAGTACCAAGCCTTGATACTCCTGTTTGTGCCATCGAAACTAAAAAATTCAATGAAAAGGTCGCAAAAGAAAATGGAATCACAACTCTCATCATTTCTGGTGACCTTCCTTTTGCCATGAAACGTTTTTGTTCCACAGAAGGCATTGATTCTGACAACTTGATCACAGGTTCTCAGTTTAAGGATTTTTCTTTTTCCAAAAACTACGGAACCCATATCTCTGGTGGTCCACTTGCTGGTCTTTCTGCTAGAGCCGTTTTCGTTGTGGATAAAAACGATGTCGTTCGGTATACCGAACTTGTTCCTGAAATCGGAAGTGAACCAAATTACGACACCGTTCTTGCAGAAGCTAAGAAACTGGTTTAGTTAACGAATGGATTTGGCAGGGAAGATTCCACTTTTCTGCCAATCCTTTGATTGTTGAAACCAAACCCTCATCAAAACTAAAAAACACCACTTTCCATTCCTCACCTGCATTCAAAATACATTGTAAGGTATATTCCAAGGCGACATTTCGCCGAACATTGTCCATATGACGAAAAGGTTCGTCTAACAGTAAATAGGGAAGATTGTATTGAGTTCCAATCCGGAATGCATACTCCAAACGTAATACATAGGAAATTTGTTCACGGGTTCCAGTAGACAATTGGCCAAATCCCATCTTACCTTCGTTTGCCTCCGTTTCCACTTGGATTTCATCTGAAAATCCATTCCATTTGATTTGCCTTGCTGGCAGAGATCCTTTGATAGCATCCATTCTGTGTTGTAAGGAACGAACAAGAGAAGACATTTTGTCAGTACTTTCCGCTTCCATTTCTGAAAAGATATCGATGAGCACTTCGAAGGCCTGGTAATTCCTTTCGAGTTCTGCTTTTTTCTTTTCCTTGGTCTCAAGATTTTTTTTAGAACTCTCCCAATCCCTTTGTGCGGGTACCATTTGAGATTCTAAAACCGCTTTCCCAGTTTCTAATTTTTTTTCTAACTCTACGATCCTTTGTTCCAAATTGCGAATGGTTTCGGATCGTTCTTGGATGAAATTCTCTAACTTTTGTTTGTTTGTACGATCTTCGAGTTCAAACCCTTTCCCAATTCCTTTTTTCTCCCAATCGGCGATTTTATCTTTCAGTTTGAGTTTGAGGGTTTCGGTGTCAGTTGTTCCCCATTTTTTACCTTCTGAACGCAGGTTGTCTTCTAGCGTTTTGATTTTGTCCTGTTTGAGTCGCCCTTCCACCAAACGTTCGCTCAGTTCCGACAAAGACTTCACTCCCATGGATTGGTAAAGTTTGGTAATAGAAGATTCTAATTCCTCTAATTCCAGTTTTTCTTTTTTGGATTGGTTTTGAAAGGAATCTAAGTCGGTTTCAAGTTTTGTGATTTGTTCCTTGAGAGATTGTAGTTCTAACTTTTGTTTTGTGTATTCCCTATCATACCTTTGGAAGGTCATTTGTAGGGAATCTAAGTGTAAAGAATCTGGTTTCCAATCGCCTAATGTTTTTGTTTCCATCTCACTGGCAATTCGCCTCACCATTTCGTTCCATTTGGATTCGTCTTTTTCCAACCGGGTATCTTTCATCTTGATTCCAAAAAACAAGGTGAGACCTAAAAAGAGAATGAGAGGTAGATACATCCCAAAATCGAAGTCCGTAAATAGAACAGCAACAAGAGAAATGAGCACACCAATAAAGGAACCAAACGCCAAATTTCTGTTTGTTGGATTCCAAGTGACAACGGAAACAACAGGAAAATCTTGCTGGAATTTGTTAACCGTTCCCTTCCAAGTTTCAAAAGATGGGTAATAAGATTCAAGTGATTGGAATTTGGTTTCGGATTGGGTTTTGGAAGTTTTTATGGATTCGATTTTAGATTCCAAGGATCCGATTTGTTCTTTTTGTAGGGAAATTTTTTGTTTTTTGGAGCGAATGGATTCTTCAAGTTCTTTTGCTTTTTTTTCTGCATCCACTTGGATTCCCGCCACCTCTCCTTTGTTAGTGGAAGTAAACATTTCCCATTGTAGGATTTGTTGGTATACACGGTCTGCTTCCGTGTGGAGTTCTTTTTCTTTTAACTCTTCGAATTGTTTTTGCAGATTCGTGCGGTCGATCGTCAGTTTTTCTACTTCGTCTTTTCTGGATTGTCGTTCCAATTCCCAAGTGGGTAGTTCGGCAAATTGGTTTGCGATTTGGTTTAGACTTCGTTCACTCACATCAAACTTTTGTTTGGCGGTCTCTAATTCATTCAATGTTGCCATCCAGTCTTTGGCAACTTTCCTGACACCAGTTTTTGCCACTTGTTGTTCAGCCATTTCCTTTAAGTGAGTTGGGTTATAACCACTGTCAAAGATGGATTGTTCAATAACCTGGATGAGTTCTTTTTCCGATCCCACATCCATATTCCCTTCTCGGATCACAAGTGAGTTTAAGTATAAATTTTGAGAAAGTGATTGTTTGGAAACTCCCAAATCGGATTTACGATTGGTTTGGTATCTGGCATTTAGGATGGTTCCATACTTTGTGCTACCAACTACCTTGATAAGGGCTGATACAAACGCATCTAAGATGGTAGTTTTTCCAGATTCATTAGGACCTGTAAACACAGTGATTCGTTCGATGGGAAATTCTTTTGTCGTAAAGATTCCAAAGTTTTCTAGTTTCAATTTCACTTTACTTTCCCTCCATCTAAAATAAAACGAATGCCAGTGACACGAGTGTGCCTCCACAAACTTGGATCCATTTGATTTTTTCGTTCATTCATTTTGTCTAAAAATTGTTTGATGAATTCGTTTTCTGAAATGTGTTGGATGACAACAATTTGAGATTCGTCTGGATCAAATTCACAAATTCTAAATTTTGATTTCCATTCCCTAAGGATGGTTTCTTGGAATTTTTGTTTTCCTTCCATTGAATCCACATACCCAACAAACCGAAAACAAATCCAATCATTGGGATTTGTGTTTTGTAAATATTCGTCTGGACTAAACTCAGGATTTCCATCTGTATCTAGACTAACAATGATTTCGCGGTATTCTCCAGCTGATAACCAAGGGACAAATTCTGTGTGAACTTTTCCTTGTTTGACTTCGAGTAAAATTCCACCTCTTGGTCCCACTTCCCCTTTTCTCCAAACGCGAGATGATCCCGCATATCCGACGTTACAGTTTCCGACATTGCCAAATCGGTGTTTATGCAAATGACCAATTGCCAAATAATCCAATTCTAAGGTTTGCAATAAATTGGGATCTAAGTATGATCCACCTTCTTCCTCTTCTTCTTGTAAGCCGGTGAAACTCATACCCGATACTGTCCCGTGTGCAAGACCAATTCGTAATGGTGTTTTTTTTCTAGGAGGGGGATTTAGTAAAATTTCGGAATAGTTTTCTTGGTGGGGGATGGCGACAAACTCGATTCCATCTTCTTCGAAACAGGTAAAAGGAAGTTGGTCGAGTACAATGACTTTTTTGGACCAATCATAGGCGGAATAGGTGTTTTGGTTTCCCTTTTTTTCTAAGACCTCATGGTTCCCTGGTAAAAAATAAACAAGTCCAGAATAGGTTGAGACAACTTTTAAAAACCCAGACCGTAAGGTCTCTAGGTCTGGAAATGTATTAAAAACATCCCCACAAAAAAGTACTCGTTCACAAGCTTTTGTTTCTGCCGTTTCAAAAATTTCTTTGAGGACTGTGAGAGAATACGTTTCTTCTTCTTTTGAGGATGCGGATAGGTGGAGATCTGATACTTGTAAGAACTTCATATACATTTGTTTCAGGGAGAGTATACCTCCCCCCTAGGACAAAGTACAGAAGTTCGATTAAAAAAGCAAGACCCGTTAAATGACTCTATCTTTTTTGAATCCGGAAATACTGTCTTTGGAAAATCCCAACTGGGTGAGAATTTCCTCTGTGTGTTCCCCATGTTCTGGCGGATCATTCCGGTACACAAAAGGAGTTTCTGAAAAATGAAAGGGAGAACCAAATTGTAAGATAGGTCCATACTTTGGATGGTTGCGTTCGATGACCATCCCTCTTTCTTTCATATGAGGGTCCTGTGAAACTTCTTTCATATTCAGAATAGGAGATAAACAAGCATCTGTATTATCAAAAATAGGTTGTAAGTCAGCATACGTTTTGGATTTAAAATAATCGGTTAACTTTTGTTTAATGACAGGAATATTTTCCTCTGTCATGGGATGGTCTTTGGTTAACGTATCCATACCAGCCGCACGTAAAAAAGTTTGGAAAAACATATCTTCCAAAGCACCAAGTGCAACATACCTACCTTCTTTTGTTTCATACACATTATAGTTTGGTAATTTACCAGAAAGGATATCATTCCCAGCTTCTGGAGATTCACCTGATGCAGACAAAATCCCTCCATACAAAGAGATGAATTGAACCGATGCATCCGTCATCGAGATATCAATCCTTTGGCCTTTGCCTGTTTTTTCTCGGTAGTAGAGGGCGGCAAGGATCGCAGATAAAGCAGTTAAGGTCCCACCACCAACGTCAGCCATTTGGAATCCCGCTGGTCTTGGAGGATTTCCTGTTTGGTCAAGGACACCTGAGATCGCTAAGTAGTTGAGATCATGCCCAGCAAAGTCTACGTACTTACCACTTGTGCCGTAACCAGAAATGCCACAGTAAATCAGCCGTGGGAATTTTTCTTTTAAGACATCATAACCGATTCCCATCTTATCCATTCCATCTGGTCGAAACCCTTCTAAGAGGATGTCAGCATCTTCTAATAACTTGAATAAAATCTCTTTTGCTTGTTCTCGTTTTAAATTGAGAGTGATCGCTTTTTTATTTCGATTGAGCATCATAAAGAGAGCAGGGTATCCAGTTTTCCCTTTAAACATCGCACGTGATCCATCATAGGCACGTGGGTTTTCAATTTTGATCACTTCTGCTCCCATATCTGCAAGGTGTTGCGAACAGAGTGGTCCTGGAAGGAGTAATGATAAATCGACTACCTTCACTCCAGCGAGTGGTCCTTTTGCATTTGAGTTTGTATTTTGTTCCATTTGGTTTTATTGCATTTCCTAGAAATTTTTTTCTGTTTTCGGGCTTTTTTCTCGTAGAATAGAGAGGGAGAACCCTAAATGGGATTCAGAAGAGGACAATTCGGATTCGTGTTCAAACAAAGGTTCTCGCATGTCTACCTCTTCCTCCTATTTTTCTTTTTCTCCTGCCAATCGGTAACTTCTGTTAATCTCCAGATGTTGTTCGGTTCCTTTTTTGTTTCGGCGTCCGGACAAGGTTCTGTAATTTATGAAGCCCCGAATTTTTTATTCACGAGTGAAAATGGAAAACAAGCAGAATTCGTACTTCGTTTGAACATTGAACCGAACAGTTCAGTGCGAATTGGCCCGATTACGATCTCCGATCCAACCGAAGGTGTTTTATTATCAGATACTTTTCTCGATTTTAATGAAGACAATTGGGACTCACCACATACCGTTCGTTTGGCGGGAGTTGACGATCTTTTGTCAGATGGGAATCAAAATTACCGAGTGCAGTTAGGAAGTATCTTAACCTCTGACATTCGTTTTTCCACACAACCACTGCCAGTTTTACTTGTTGTGAACACTGACAATGAATCTTCAGGTGTAGCCGCAAGTCCTGTGTTTGGCCTACTCACGTCAGAAACAGGGGAAACTGGTCGTATTTCCTACGTTTTGCAAACAAGACCGATGCAAGATGTATACATTCGCAATTTTATTTCCAATGACACAACAGAAGCAACTGTAGAATCTGTTGAACTTGTTTTTACACCTAACAACTGGGATGTGCCCCAATCGGTAACAGTCACAGGTGTTGACGACTTTAGTGTGGATGATAGTACCTTTCAAATCTCAGCTGACCCAACCGTTTCGTTTGATCCGGCTTACATGGGTAAGTCTGTCCCCATCATCACAGGAACCAATGTGGATAATGATGTTGCAGGATTTACAGTTGTGAATTTATCAGGGCTCACAACTACAGAAGCAGGAGGTGCTGTTACCTTTGGAGTGGTATTAAATACACTTCCGACACATGCAGTCACCATTCCCTCCATTGTTGCCACATCTGGGACAGAAGCCACCGCAAGTCCTAGTTCCCTTATCTTTGCTCCAGCCGAATGGTTCACTCCCAAAATCATTACTGTCACTGGTGTCGATGAATTCATAGTGGATGGTTCACAAACAGTTTCCATCGTTTCGAGTGCGGCAACATCAACTGACACAGATTACAATGGTTTGGCGGGACCCGTATTTCCTTCGGTAACGAATACTGACAATGATGTTCCAGGATTTGTTCTCACCTCACCAGGTGGATTGACAATATCAGAAAATGGTGGGATTTTAAATTTTGCCATTCGACTTTCCTCACAACCTCCTCCTGGATCCACAGTTACCCTAACAGGAATTAACGAAAACAATACCATTACCAATGTAAATACAAATTCATTGGTGTTTACAAATGCGAATTGGAACATAGACCAAACTGTCCAAATCACTACCAATAATAATTCCATCGACGAAGATACAAGGACTGTGACTTTACAATTTGGATCAGTCGATACAGGTGGAACGGCAGATCCAGTGTATAACAGCATCACTCCCCCGGCACAAGTGAGTATTTCTGTCACTGATGATGATACTGCGGGAATCACAGTCACTCCAGTTGGTGGGCTTGTGGTACATGAAAATGGAACTCCCTTTACCGAAACATTTACAGTCGTATTAAATTCGCAACCCACACAAACGGTGAATCTCTCCTCGATCACTTCTAGTAACACTTCAGAAATCACTGTCTCACCCTCTTCCTTATCATTTACCACCGCCAATTGGAACACACCACAAACTGTCACCATTACTTCTGTGTTAGATGGTGTGGATGATGGAGATCAAAATGTAAACATCAACTTTAGTAATGCGAGTTCTACAGATCCCAAATACAATTCGATGGCAATTCCAGCCGTTACAGCCATCAATACGGATAGTAATGAACCCCTTGTCCGAATCCAAAATCTATCGGCATCTTCCATCGCAGAAAACGGGACATCCACAATCACATTTGAAATTCGATTGTCTTTAAAACCCAATTCCAATGTAACTATAGGCCCCATTACCTCATCCGATGGAACGGAAGCAGTATTACTCAATAGTACATCGGGAGTAGCGGCTTCTCGCACATTAACGTTTACACCCACGAATTCGCAAGTTGCTAGTTATACGGGGAATACAAGCCAAAGTGGATGGGATGTACCACAAACTATAACCATTCGATCAGTCAGTGACTCGTTTGATGATGGAAATATACCCGTTACCATTCAGATCCCTCAAGCAAATGGATCGTATTTTACAGGACTTTATCCAACAGGTGCGGTTCCTGGTTATACTGACACAAACGGATATTTGGTGGTGACCATCACTGACAATGATACTAAAGGATTTACTTTTTCCGCAACCACACTCAATCTCACAGAAGGAGATCCAGATGCCACATTTACTGTACGACTCAATGCAGCTCCTTGTGATACACCTAGTAATTTGGCAAACTGTACAAGTGGATCTGTTACCATTCCGATTACAGCTGAAACCTTTTCCTTGCCTGATTCCACACAGTATACAGTTTCACCATCCAGTTTAACATTTACACATTTAAATTATGCATCACCCCAAACGGTTACGATTTCCGTTGTGAATGATGCCATCAATGAATCCAATACAAGAACCCATACGCTCACGTTAGGTGCCATTTCTGGTTCTGGAACCGATTATGAAGGGATGAATCCAAATGATGTTACCATAAATATCACAGATAATGATAACCCTTCTCCAAAAATTCTTTTTACCTTGGATACAGGCCAACCTTACTTCACTACTGAGTCTGGATTTTCTACCTTTTACAGTTTACGACTTGGGAGTCGACCCATTCCAGGAAATTCAGTGACTGTTACATTAACCTCTTCCGACACCACAGAAGGAATGATCAATGACAGCGGAACTCCTGTTAGTTCTAAACAATATATTTTTACCGATGCCAATTGGAGCACCTCCGTTCCCGTTGAAATTTTGGGAGTCTCTGATGCTGTTAGTGATGGAAATGTAAGTTATTCGATCACAGTTTCAGGAACCGAAACAGGATCCTTTCCTTCTTGGTATGACAGTTTTTTGACAAGTACGGGAACTACGGCAAGTCTCGTGAATTATAGTGTTTCGGAAAATCCAGTGACAGTCATCACACCGCAAGTCATGGTACGTGCTGAAAATGCTGCCTCCTTTTCTGTGTATATTTTACTCAGCCAAGCACCAACAGATGATGTGACAATTCCCGTTTCTCTTTCTTCCAGTTTTCCTTGTACATTATTCACAGGTCCCACAGTTTCTCAATTTTCTGTTTCCACGAACCTCGTGACCATCACAAGTGCCAATTGGAATGCAATTGGTGCCCATAACACGATTACAATCACACCATTTGATGATTCTGTGGATGATGGAAATGTATCTTGTCCCATCATCATAGGTGTGCTTTCTTCCAGTGATGGATTTTATAATAACGTAAATCCTTACCCATCCGCAAACTACCCCGAACTTACGTTAAACGACAATGACACAGCAGGTGTTACCACATCTGGATTTTCCCCAGCTTCAGTCATCACTTCCCAATCTGGGGCTGGTTCTCAGTTTTACATCCATTTGAATTCACAACCTACAGCGGATGTTACCATCAATTTTACAACAGCACCTGGTGGACTTGTCCAATTTCCTACGGCACCACTTACCTTCACACCTTCCAATTTTGGAACCGGGCAACTTGTCACAATCCTTGGTTTAGACACAGCAGACGGATCGGATGTGAATTATAACATTAACCCTCAAATCACTTCGAGTGAATCAGGAACTGGATTTTCCCCTTCCACCATTTATAGCGCACTCACACCTTCATCCATTCCAGGTGTACATTTGTACAATCTATATGATATCATTCCTTGCACAGATCCTAATCCAATGGTGGCCTGTGGAACCTCTCCCAATCCCTCGGGAGGACTTGTCACTTCACCTAACTTAATGACTACGGAAGTAGGTGGCCAATCTCGATTCCAAGTGCGATTACGAGCAAGGCCCACTTCAAATGTCACAATCGGTGTATCCAGTTCGAATGTTGCAGAAGGAACAACGTCTGTACCAAATTTGACCTTTACTTCCAGCGATTGGAATACCTTTCAAAATGTTGTACTCACAGGTGTAGATGATGCGCTTGTAGATGGGAATGTCTTGTATTCGATTTTATTTGGATCGTTAACGGGAGGAGGGACTGGTTTCAATGGTGAATCCTTACCAAACGTATCTGTCACAAACCAGGACAATGACTAAATTGATTCTCTTCAATACCGAACAGAATCAATACACAGACACTAGAAGTTATTGATTATCTAAGGACTATTGAACATACCCTTGTTTTTTTAAGATATCCAAAGCATCTGTTCCTAACTCTTGTTTACTTTCGTATGATTTTTTTTGCCCACCTTCTTTCCAAAAATGAACCTTGGTTTCGGGATGAATGATGGGACGAATGGATTGTGATTCGTATAACAGATCACAGTCTTTTGTACAAGCCGACATAGACACACCAAAATACCCTACATGAATGTCTGATTTGGGGACTTGCCTCTTCCCGAACCAAACTTGGAACTCCGGAAAACTCACATCAGGATACACTTCAAAACTGATTTGGAATGGTTGTGAATCTTTGGTATGTATGTTAACTAGTTTTCCCTTCTCTTCTACAACCACAGTGTTTGGGAATTTTGCCAAACGAAGGATCCCACTTTGCACCTTGATTTGGATCTCCGTTTCTTTTTCCAGTGGGTTTGGTCGAATCCAAAGGTGGTACAACGGTAGTTTTGGTTCCATGGATCGAATTTGTTTCCAAAACCTTTGGATTTTTTTTTCTAATTTTGCATCTAACTTAAGTTCACCGATATTTGCCATTTGGTTGATGCGAATTGGATTCATTTGGTTCGGATCTTTTACAGAGTCGAAGTACAAATAAAATTCATTTCCCACTGAACCTTGCCAAAATTTCCCCAATTCATGGAACCGGTAAGACCTTTGTAATAAAAATTCCTTCCCTTCCCCATACCCTTGCGTAAACCGAGTTTCCCCATAGTAGGTTCGTTTGGTGGTCTCTGTCGCTTCGATGATTGGACGAAGTGACATACCATGGATGGATTTGGGAATGGGAAGTTCCGCATAATCCAAGATCGTCGGGTACAAATCAATGGACCTTGTCATCTCCTTCACTGTTTTTTGTTTTTCTGTATGTGGAAGTTTGATGAGCAGTGGAACATGGATATTCTCTAAAAACAAATCTTGTCCATGGCCATAATAGGTATTGGTTCCAGTAAAGGGAGAGATAGCGTGAGAGGCATGCATCACTTCTCCATGATCGGCTGTGATGAGAATCAGTGAGTTGTCCCAAAGGTTTTTTGCTTTGAGATCGGCAAATACCTTACCCAACTCTTCATCTACAAAGGCAACTTCCCCCAAATAGTTTAACTTTCGTTCGTCGAGTAATTCGTTTGTTTTGACACGATTGGTAAATCCAGGTGGAGGTGTATAAGGTTTGTGAGGGTCATTGTAATTTAAAAATAAAAAGAAAGGGTTTTCTTTGGAGGAAACTTCTTCCAATACTTCCATAGTTTTTTTGGTTATCTTTTTTGTGTCTTCACTGTAGTTCGAAAAATCATATAAGGAATCAAACCCAACTTCCACACCTAACCCAAATTTATCGGTCAAAAACGGATTATTCCCAACCATCACCGTATTGTATTGAAATTCTTTTAACACCTTGGGCAATGGTTTTTTCTCGGAACGATAAAAGGCTTCTACTTCGGATTTGGTAGTCGGGTAATCCCAAAAATTCACTGGGTTGGCAGAGGCATATTTTCCAGTAAAAAACACTAAGGTTGAGGGTCTTGTCCAGGCAGCATTCACAAGGTGGTAATCAAATTGAATTCCTTCTTTTGCAAAAAAATCTAAGTTAGGTGTCACATTGTAATGCCCTATGATATCACCCCGAAGGCTATCAATCACAATCCAAATGACATTGGGTTTTGAACGTGTTTGTTTCCCAGCTTCTTCGGCCGGAAGGTTTTTTTCTGGTGTGACAGATTCTTTTTGACAGACACAAAGCAGGGAAAGTAGGAAAATTAAAAAAAGTTTTAAAACAAAAGAAGGAAAAATGGAATCAAAAGAAGTACGAGTGAATTTTGAGCTCAAGAGTTAACGTCAAACATCTGCAAGGCGGTAAGCCATACACCCACTAAAATAAAAGAAATCCCAAGCCATTGTGTAAAATTAAGTCTCTCTTTGAAAAAAATTGAAGATGCAATGAGAACAATGATAAACCCACTCGAAGTAAAAACGGGATATGCCAAAGATAATTTCAATCCCTTACCCAAAACATAACGATAACCTAACAATGCCAATCCGAAACTCGCAAGGCCTGCAATAAAATAAGGATTAAATACAGTAAACACAAGATTCCAAAACCCTTCTCCTGGTGTGACTTGTTTGTCTTGCATAGAAGATGTTTTGATTAAAATATTCGCCAATGCATTGAAGAATACAGCTATACAGAAGAAGAGGATGACTTGGAATTGCATGGGATAGAGACAAAATCCGACGCAAATCGGGAAGGGTCAAATAGAAAATGAAATCAAAAACCTTACCATACAAAAATTGGGAATGTGCTTATTTAGATTCGGAGACACCCGGGCCTGCCCTAGTTTTTTGTCATGCCAATGGCTATAGTTCTGGTTGTTACCAATTTTATTTTGAAAGATTAAAAAAACACTACCGAGTGATTGCACCCGACTTCATTGGGCATGGTCGTTCTGCCTTCACTTTGGACTTCCATAATTGGAATGTCTTCCGGGACCAAATCCTTTCCCTCCTCGACCATGAATCGGTGAACGAAACAACAATCATCGGCCATTCCCTTGGTGGAGCTTCTTCCCTACTCGCAGCGAAAAAAGAACCCGAACGATTTACAAAAGTATTAGCAATGGATCCAGTCATCCTTGGTTGGAAACTCATTTTACTTTCTAAATTTTTAGAAAACCCACTCGCAAAAGGTGCCAAAAAAAGAAGGACTCATTTCAAATCCATAGAGCTTGTTAGGCGGTCATTCCGAAAGTTCCCAGCCTTTGCCAATTTTGAACCTTCTATCTTCGAAGATTATCTCAATTCTTGTTTTGTACCAACTGGCAACGAAGACGAAGTCAAACTCTGTTGTGACCCAAGAGTCGAAGCCAAAATTTTTGGCCACGCCCATTTCCATGTCTTCAAAAACTTCTATGGCATCAAAACGGAAAACCACATCGCCATTCCTGAAAGGTACGAAGTCTGTAGTCCTAAGTATGCCAACCTACTCACAAAAGTACACCCCAAGTCGGATGTGACCATCTTCCCTGGTTTCACCCATTTTTTCCCCTTTGAACGCCCGGAAGAAACATGGAATTGGATGCAACGATGTTTGGATATGAAAGAAGATTAAACTATATTTCTAGAATAAAGAAGTGCGGGGCGCCTCACAATCCTTTGGTGTTCGTTTCCTTTGATGGAAGATGTGACCGCGCTTTCCACTCCAATCTTTTGCTTCCGCAAAAGGATTTCCGCTGCAATCGCTGGCGCATCATCTTTACAATTTTTTATTGAATGATTAATTCTCTAATATTCTTTTAGTTTTCCCGTCACGTATTGATGCAAAATACTGGATACTAAAGTTTGATAGGGGATTCCTATTTCAAGGGCTTTTGTTTTTAATAATTGAATGTCTTTTCCAGCAATACGAATATTCATTCTCTTATCTTTGGCTAACGTATTTTTGGCAGCTTTTTTAAACTGATTTAAGTAGTGCTTTTGATTGTAAACAGGCTTCCATTCATTTCGTTCGAAAGTTAATTCTAATTCCTTTTCTTCCTCAGTCAGTTTCAGTTTCATGAAGGTTCTCCTTTTTTAAATAGTGTTTTGTTTGTTTTCTCGAAGGATATGCTGATTTTAGAAAGAACGAATTTTTCGTTTTAATGACAGGAACTACCCAAGCATAATCATCTATATTCACCATCAGTATGAGTTGGTTCGGATATTTTTCACTATTTGGATATTCCAATATGCCAAGTACTGCTCCCGCTTCTATTTCGATAACGATCCTTTCAAAGGAAATATTTCGTTGTGATGCGAGGAATTTATTTTTCTCTTGGTCCCAGTCAAAAATCACTTTTTAAATCCTGGCGTCATGTGTGCCTTTTTTCAATACATTAATTTTTCGACTCCCCAACCCTCGGACAGACATTAGGTGGATAGACAAAAAACCCCTCACCTAACTAGTTTGTCATCTTTCCCCAACTATTACCTCTTTGAAAATTTTGATTTGCCACACACTCTTCCTCCAATTCTTTCTTGCCACCTTGGAACGTTTCTCCCAGATTTGAACCTATGAAAAACGGCAAACAAAATGGATCTAACGGTATTCCTTGGTATTCCTTGTTTTTGCTAGTGCTTTCCTAAGCGCTTGCAACACTTCTAAAGAGAGTAACGAAGACACAACCTTACTCGCCCTCCTCCTCGCACAATCTGCCTCCGCTCCTTGTTCTACAAGGTGTCATATATTTTTGTCCGCAAATACTCCTCGAGGGTTTATTGGAGCCGGGGGAATTGTTGGTGCTGATGCAGTTTGCAATGGTGACCTAAATAAGGTTAGTGGTAAAACATACAAAGCAATGGTATCAATACCTGGCGTTAGGGAAGCACTAGGCAATCCTACAGGCACTATGACTTATACAGATTGGGTATTAAAGGCGAACACTTTCTACTCTAACAGCACAAATACATCCAATACAACTGGTTCCACAACAACATCCAACAGAATCTTTCGCGATTCCAACACTACTATGCAAATGAATTTTGCGCTCGGTGATAACGGGACTCGTTTTTGGACAGGAATGACAATTACTGGCGGAAACCTTGCCAATGACGTAAATTGTACCAATTGGACAAGTTCCAATGTGGGAGTAAGTGGTGTCACAGGAGTGGTCGGTGCAAGTACAACAACTTTGGTTGAAACAACAACTGACACATGTAATATTGCGAAGAAAATTGTTTGTGTAGAGCAGTAGATTCTCAATACAAAATCAGGAGTCAGGTGAAGGTCACTTGGCTCCTGTTAGGTTTGAAAACTAAACCTGATTTTGAATCAACTTGATACGTTCTCGAAACGGTTTTAAATGGACTTGGACTGTATTCCAAATGATTTCATCATCAATTTCGAAATATCCATGAGCGATAAAATCCCGTAATCCTGCAATTTGCCTCCATTCAACGTCTGGATTTTTGAACTTAATCGAATCAGGAATTTTTTTGACTACTTCACCTATAATTTCCAAATTCCTTTCTACAGCCCTCTTTCGAAGCACATCATTTCGGTATTGATTTAAGTCGGTGATATCATTGACAAATTCAAAAATTTCATCGATCGCTTTGAGGATATCCTCTATCAAAACAATAATGTCACGCGGCATATACTGCTTCACTTAAAATTTGATCCTTAATCCGAACTTTCAGAGAATCCTTAATCACCAAATCTATCTTTCTATGAAAACTATCTTCTAAGTAGATTTTCAAATCCATATAATTTCTAAAGGTTTTCTGTTCTGGTAAAAATTCTACGAGGATATCTATGTCACTATTTTCATTCGATTCGTCTCGAACAAAAGATCCAAAAAGTCCAATCTGAGCCACTCCAAAGTGACTCAATATCGCTTTGTCGTCTTTCAACTGAGTGAGAATTTGGTTCTTTGATAAGGGAAACATTTTTAAGCTCTTGCTTTATTTTTTGATTGAGAGACAACCTTTGTCAAGTCAACTTCCGACAAAGAATTGACGATGGTTTCGTCTCCTATCGCTGGCGCGGGGGGAAAAGTGAAAATCCATCACCATCACCATCATCCTCATTGGCTACCTAAGTATCATCCCTTTCAATGGTTTGCCCAAAAGCACCTATCACCTCTTAATTTTTTCTTGCGTACCACCAAACGCGCGTCCAATTTGGAGTTTATGAAAAACGGCAAACAAAATGGATCTAACGGTATTCCTTGGTATTCCTTGTTTTTGCTAGTGCTTTCCTAAGCGCTTGCAACACTTCTAAAGATAGTAACGACGACACAACCTTACTCGCCCTCCTCCTCGCACAATCCACCTCCGCTCCTTGTTCCACAAGGTGTCATATATTTTTAACTAGCACTATAAGAAGTGGATTAATTGGAAGTGGTGGAATTGTTGGTGCAGATGCAGTTTGTAATGGAGATTTAAATCGAGTTAGAGGAAAAACATATAAAGCGATGGTTTCTGTTCCAGGTGTAAGAGAAGTTTTAGGCAATCCTATTGGAACATTGACTTATACAGATTGGGTGTTAAAAGCGAATACCTTTTATTCCAATAGCACTGACACTTCGAATACAACTGGTTCCACAACAACTTCCAACAGAATCTTTCGTGATTCCAACACTACGATGCAAATGAATTTTGCACTCGGTGATAACGGGACTCGTTTTTGGACAGGGATCACCATTACCGGAGGAAACTTAGTAAATAGTAGTGATAACTGCACAAACTGGACGATCTCAAATGCTGGAATCAATGGAGTCACTGGTGTAGTCGGTACGAGTACCACATCGCTTGTAGAAGTAACAACTGACACATGTAATATTGCGAAGAAAATTGTTTGTGTAGAGCAGTAGATTCCCAACACAAAATCAGGAGTCAGGTGTTGGTCACTTGGCTCCTGTTAGGTTTGAAAACTAAACCTGATTTTGAATCAACTTGATACGTTCTCGAAACGGTTTTAAATGGACTTGGACTGTATTCCAAATGATTTCATCATCAATTTCAAAATAACCATGAGCGATACAATCTCGTAATCCAACAATTTGTCTCCATTCAATTTCTGGATTTTCGATTTTAATCGAATCAGGAATTTTTTTGACTACTTCACCTATGATTTCCAAATTCCTTTCTACAGCCCTCTTTCGAAGCACATCATTTTGGTATTGATTTAAGTCGGTGATATGAATCATGTTTTTAAAATGAAAATACTAAAAAAGCATGAATAATGCTTGCAAATTCATGAGTTAGTCCAAACTCATAATAGGTTCAAGAAAATGGCAAATTTACAAGTTAGAGATATAGACAACAGGCTCTATGATTCATTGAAAAGAAGGGCGGAATTAGAACATCGATCAGTTAGCCAAGAAGTTGTCAAAATCATTGAAAATCATTTGAAGAGAGATGACTTTGAAAGCGAGTTAAGAACGATTGAGTTTCTGAAACTGACTAATTCATGGCATGATGATAAAACCGCTAAAGAACTAATTACTGAAATTAAATCATCAAGATCAAAAAAGAATCGGACAAGGATAACAGATGAGCTATTTGATTGATACTGATATTATCATCTATAGTCTTAAGGGTAATCAAAGCGTTCAAAAAAACCTTCTCGAAAGAAAAAATCTTTCTAAAGCCATTTCAGTAATTACTTACGGCGAACTTATATTTGGTGCAAAGAAATCCAAAAGTAGAGAGAAAAATTTGGCTACAGTCTATAGAATTGGTGAACTATTTCCTGTTATTGAAATAACAAAAGGAATAGTGGAAACCTTTGGTGAGGTCAAAGCCACCCTTCAGAAAAAAGGCAATATTGTGGATGATTTTGATCTATTAATCGGATCCACTGCTCTCTTTTTAAATTACACTTTAGTAACTAACAATGAAAAACATTTCTCCATGATTCCTGGTTTAAGTATAGAAAATTGGACTAAGTAAATTAGATTCATTCACAAGAAGACATGAAAGTATCCGTAACTTGCATCTGTCATCACGTCTGCTTCCAACGATTTGGGATGGGATGTCGAACATTGGGACAGAAGAAGGGTTAGGAGAGATAAAGAAATGGATAGGTATTTTTTCACTTGGTTTTGTTTACTTGGACATTTTATTTTTTCTCATACTTTTCAATACCAGCAAAAAGACCTGCCTCCGTAATACACGTATCTTTATACTTCGTTCCTGGATAGATTTCGAGAATAGTCATTTTTGCTAAAATTCCCATTTGATAACCTTCTTGATTTTTTTGTTTAGGCTTAATCTTAAATTTAATTTTTTGTAATTCTTTTGAATCAATAAGTGAAAACTCATGAATGCTATTTAGGATTGGCTCACCGTGTAAGTTAATATCCCCTTTTAATGTAAAGTCACCAGTGGCAAAACTGTATGGAATTTCCGTAAACTCTATTAGGATTCTCTTCACTCTATTATTTGCAAAAAATAAATCTTCTGTTTTGGAAAAACCATTAAACAATGCAAATGAAATGGGAAAATCATTTATAGCCAGATTATCATAAGTTCCATAAGAAAAGTCGTTTGGAAAGGATAGATAAATAGATTCTCCGATCCCTTGGTTTTTTGACACACACCAAGCAGTATCATAATTACGATCATTGATTTTTTCACCAGAGTATTCTTTTTTAGATTTTCCTTTCTCTAACAAAAAAGAACTGGCAATAGGAATATTTTCTATATTCACTTTTTCATACAATTGATCAAATTTACGATCTCTTGCAAAAAGAATAAAGAGGGGGAATATCATAAGGGTGAGGATTTTAACTTTCATAGTTTAATTTCCTTTTTGGAATGCATATGGAAATATTACTGCGAATGGTACAAAATCTGTCATTCGCGATTCATGATGTAATTTACGAATACTCTTCCCATTTCCTTACAACCAAGCTAACACCTGCACTCCTGGTGAATAATGGCATACGTTTGGATTCCCAAAATTGACTAACCCATCATATGCCGCATAACGGATATTCAGTTTCGTAAATTCTAATTGGAACAATTCCCAAGGTTTGTGGTGTACGTCCATGGCTGTTTCGTCTGGGTTTTTCCCCCTGTACAAAGAATACCGTTCCGTAAGCCAAAGTTCTTTGGGAGTGGGAGAGCTTATTTTATCTTTTTTTAAAAATTCAATACCAATCTCACAACGTTTTCCACGTACGATGTAAGAATTGTTTGTCCGAATGATTGGAGAATGTTTGTAAGGTAGTCCTGATGACATCCTTGCCAAGAATGTTGGTAGGATTTTTTCTGCTTCGATACTTAGAAAATACACACCAGGTTTGTCATCACGTGTCACATAGGTACGAAGGTTCACTTCATGAAAGGTAGAAAGGAATTGGATGGGGAAAGTAAACTTTGGATGTACTTGATCCATGGTAAAGGCAACTACTGATACCCAATGTTCTCCATCAAACTGATCCAATTCCAAATGCCGAGGAACAAGCTCACGCAAACGATTTCCATCCACTTGGTAATGCAAAAAAATTGTTTCGTTCCATTCTTGGTACCAAAACCAGGAATGCTTAGGAATGGGCCATGGCCTGTGGCCAACTGTACGTAAGATAGACTCGATAGGTTCTTTCATAAGGGAAAGAATCTAAGAATTGCTAACTGTTATGTGAAAATACAAATGAGTAACGAAGTATTGAATAGAACTGACAAACCAATCGATTCCCATCCCCGTATCCATTCCCTTATATATTAATTGCCTCACCAAGCACTGCCGCAGCACCTTCCATAATCCCTTCAGCTAAGGTAGGATGGGCATGGATGGTATTGGCAAGTTCTCTCACGGTAATTTCCATATTGGCACCTAGTGTCAGTTCTGCGATGAGTTCCGTTGCTCCTGGTCCAATGATATGTGCCCCTAAAATTTCACCATGTTTGGCATCGGAGACAATTTTCACCATCCCCGTTGTGTCACCTTGGGCTTGGGCACGTCCACTCGCTGTAAACGGAAATTTACCAACCTTAATTTCGTGGCCCATCGCTTTTGCTTTGTCTTCGCTAAGACCCACACTCGCCACTTCTGGATGGCAATACGTACAACCAGGGATGTAGGCATAATTCAATCGTTGGATTTGGATGTGGTGAGGATTTCCCATACGAATGGAGATATCTTCTGCAGCACGAATCCCTTCCGCACTTGCTACATGGGCAAGGGATGGAGTGGGAATACAATCACCGATTGCATAAATATGATCCACTGTGGTTCTATAGTTTCCAACATATTCCACAAACCCATTTTTTAATTTCACTCCAATGGCATCAAGGCCAATGTTAGATGTGTTCGGTGAGATCCCTACTCCCACAATCACCTTATCAAAGTTTAATTTCTCTTTTTTAGCGGAATTTCTATCAAGTAACGTGAGTTCAACGCCTTTTTCAGAAACAGTTGCTGTCTCCACACCATAACTCAAATACTGTTCAATCCCTCGTTTTTTAAAACTACGTTCAAGTACCCCAGAGATTTCTTTGTCCTCATTGGGTAGTAGGTGGTCTTGGTATTCGATGATGGTGACTTTGGATCCCATACTCGCATAAAAATCAGCAAATTCAACACCAATGGCACCAGCACCGATGATGGCTAAATTGGGAATGACTTTTGGTTCTACCATGGCTTCTTTTGCAGATAACACTCGTTTGCTGTCAAAAGGTAAAAAAGGTAGGGCTTTGTTTTTGGCACCTACTGCCAATATAAAATAATCTGCGGTAAGGGATGAGGTTTCGCCTGTGGTTGATTTCACAGTGATGGTTTTAGCATTTGCAAAACTAGCTTCCCCATTCACCACAGTGACCTTGTTTTTTTTCATGAGAAACTCAACACCTTTTGCCATTTGGTCTGCCACTGACCTTGAGCGTTTGATGATGGCCTCAAAATCGGCTTTGATATTGTCTGCAGAGATGCCAAATTTAGATGCTTCTCTTAAATGTTCTAAAACATGTGCACTTTCTAACAATGCTTTGGTGGGAATACAACCCCAATTCAAACAAACTCCACCGAGTTTGTCGCGTTCGACAACACATGTTTGTAAACCGAGTTGGGCAGCACGGATGGCAGCGACATAACCACCTGGCCCTCCTCCAATCACGATCACTTGGAAATGGTTTGAATTGGACATACGTTCTCCCGATAGAATGAGATACCGTACTAAAAAAAGAAAGTCAAGACCTCTTTTTGGCGACGATGAGCATCCTTGCGCCTGTTTTGATGTACTTTTCTCCGTCGTAATTGCTATACACGTTTAAGATATCAAATTTGTTTTCGTCTAAGAAATTCCTGACTTGTGGGAAATGAAACACTCGCATGGTATGTTTGTCTTTTAAATCCTTTTGGTTTAAATTATAAACATAATTCACTTCTACGATGGCAATGTCATCTGCTCTTGTTAACCGAAATCCGCGGTTCCTTCGTATGGATGTGGTCCCTTGTCTTACATTACTCACAGTCGTAATGGGTTTTCGTTTGATGCGGTGGATGGGATCTGCATTCCAAATTTCCAAAACAAGTAACCCAGCTTGTTTTAAGTTTTTATAACAATTACGTAAGAAATTTTGTACCAAATCATCATTTACTAAATAATTGAACGTTCCATACAAACAAATCACTCCATCAACTGGTTGTTTGGCGATGTAGTTTTCCATTTTTCCAAGTTCAAAACTACAATGTGGAAATCTTGCTTTTGCAATCTCGAGCATCCGGGGAGATCCGTCGACTCCATGTGGTTTGAAGCCCATCCCTTGTAATTCTTTGATGTGTTCCCCTGTCCCACACCCAATGTCGAGGACAGTATAAATTTTATGTCGCTTGAATGTTTCTCTTAAGAAAAGGATTTCTTCCGAAAATTTTCGGCCAGGTTCTTCGATGGTAAAATAGTATTCTGCTAATTCGGAATAGAGTTTCATTTGCCCCTAGCGGAAAAGGAAAATCAGTTTAGCGAATCCCCATTTTACCCGTTATATTGAGTAACGGCTAAGGTACCATGAAACGATATACAATTCCTATTATTTTTTTTGCCATTGGTGTGACCCTGCAATCCCTCTTTTATTTTTCCTGGGTGAGTTTCACTCTTCTCACAGTTTCATGCCTTCTCCTCACTCTCTTTTTGTACAGTTTGGATTTACAGTCCCTATCCAATTCTCCTGAAACAAGTACACCAGGCAAAGATGACTTATCCAATACAACGGAAGAAACCCATACTTCGGAAGGAGTTTTTGATGCACAAGTTTCACAGACACCTGAAGCCTACAATGAAGTAACAGAAGGACCAAAACCAAAAGAAATCTTATGGAAAGTGGACCCTATTTTTTTTGCGAGAGAATCCGTTCGATTGGAAGAACGAAATCTTTTTTGTGATACGGTAAAGGAATTTCCTTTTTCCTTCACAAGTCCTAAACTCTCCTCCATTCAATATGTATACTTTGATGGAAAAGAATTTAAGGAATGTTACTGGCAAAAGTCAGAAATGTTAGTCGAAACAGACGACAATCCTGTGGAATGGAATGAATGGGAAGAAAACCAAATTAGAGAATCCCTCCCTGTGATTTCCAAAAACAAACGTAAGTTATATGTTCCATTAACCATCAATGCGAATTTATTTGGATTTTTATGTTTTACTTCAAAAGATGTTTGGTCAAACGAAGACATCCAAGTGTTTTGGGAAGAAACAACCAATTTGTCAGAAAAAATACTGGCAAAACGTGAATATTCAAAAGTCACCAAACACCCGTTCACAAAACTATATACTGTTTCCCATTTTTACCAAATGGCAAAAGCTTCCTTTGAGGCTTCCGAAAAAAAGACCTTGGTCTTATTTAAGTTCATTGATACCAACTTCCAATCGGAACTTGCCATCGGACTCAATCATATGGGAATCAAACAATCTGTACTCGGTCTTGGACTTTTCCAATTGGAAGAAGACTTATATGCAGCTCTCATTCCCAACGAACGCCTAGAATCTTTTTCTTCTTTTTTCCAACAATTCATTGAGGAATTAGACCAATTGGGTTATCCTTCCGAAGTGGCACTAGGTTATTCCAATCCACTCATTCCTGACTTACGGTTTGATGGTTGGATCAAAAAAGCATATGGTTCTTTAGAAGAGAGTATCCTCTACCACGCCGCTTAAATGGATCCACTCATCGATGAAAAATTCATATTAACGGTTTCGCAAGTATTACCGGACCATTTTCACAAAACCTTACTTGTGTTTGCTGAAAGGGAAGCATATGGTCCTTCCAAAAACGAAGGACTTTGTTTTGAAAATTGTACACTTGTCGAATTTGTGGGAGACATCAATGGAAAACTCTATTTAGCACTCGATGGTTATACAAAACTCAAACTTTTACCAAAAATAGCGAAAGCCTTTCAAATTGATCCAACTTCGAGAGCCCACTCTGCATCCATCATGATGGAATTCGCCAATCAAATTGCAGGTAAATTGATTACAGAAATGCGACTTGGTCGTTACGAAATTGATATCTTACCACCAGAAAATTTAAACCACAAACTGGTTCCCATATCACTGGAACACTTTCGCCAATACATTCTCATCTTTAACTTAAAAGACCGACGTGGGGATGAATACATGGGAAGGTTGTATTTGATTTTATTGTTGGAAAAATTCCCTACTCCCCAAAACTAAAGTCGAATGAAACCCTATGTTTTGGCTCTCCCTCTAATTTTGAGTTATGCCGGACTAAAACAAAAAAAATCTCTCGAACGAAAAGAATTCACTTTATCCGAAACGGGTCGTCGTAGTTTTCTTTTTTATCCCAAGAACACTGATCCTACTTCCTTACCAGGTGTGTACATCCAACATGGAATGAGTGCTATGGGCATTGATGACCAAAGGATCATCGACTTAGCAGAAAACATTGCAAGTACCGGTCATAGTGTCATTTTACCAGAACTTCCAGAAGTCAAAGGATTAAAAATCGAAGAAACAACCATCTCCAATATTCAAAATTTGATGTTAGAGATTTATTCAAACAAACAATTGTTTAACGGTAATGACTTAGGGTATTTATCAGCTAGTTTTTCTGCGGGTATGGGAATCATTGCCGCTTCCAGATCCAACACTCGAGACAAAATCAAATCAAGTATGCTTATTGGTGGGTATTGTAATTTTTTTGAAGCAGTCCCTTTTGTTTTCTCTCATTACGAAGTAGACCCGTACGCTGTGTATGTTATTTTATATAATATGCTCCACCGTTTCGAACGAGAACTCGCAGAAGAACTTGAATCCGTGTATTATGAAGCTGCCCTGGACAATGGACTCAAACGAACGGGGCAAAATGCCAAAACCGAATTGTATCTAAACAAATCTTCAAAACTTGCAAAAGAATTTTTTGACCAAGTCCACAACGATCGCACCTTCCGAATCAGTTTGGCCCAACAGGTTTTAGACACAGTACCCGAAAAAATGCCAGAAAACCTTTCCCCCTTTTACCAATTGGAAATGTTAAGTGGCCCAGTTTCCCTTCTGCATGGAAAAACCGACCCCGTCATCTCGGCCAAAGAATCGGAAAAACTGGCTCTCCTTCTGAAAGGAAAAGGAATTCCTTATGTCCACAGGACTTCCACTGCCCTCACCCATGGTGACAGTCTCCCACTCCATTCCCAAATTTTTGGGGTTCCTGCTCTCTTACAAACTTTTGGAAGTTTTCTGCACTGGTTAGACCAATAGCACTACAGAAATTGTCGATTCTCCTAAAAAACCTGCCGATACTATAGTCAGAATGGACGTAAAAAATGCACCGGACTTCAATCCGGAACGAGGACTCAAGATCCAAATCTCCGAGGATCGTTTGACAGCCACTCTCTTAGTCAAACCAGTTTGGCTGTTAGGTGGTTCTATGAGCAATATACTCATTTTTGAAGCGTTAGACAACGCCTCCATTCATAGAGACCGCATTTTAATGAAAGATGTGGACCTAGCTGCCCTCGAAATTGATAAAATTTTAAAAGATCCAACAAAGGTAAAAGAGGATTTTACGTTTGTTGTTGGAAAAGGGATCCCCGCCAAACAAGGGGAAAGTGGTTGGATTAAGTTTTATTTTCCAAGAGCCCAACGAGTTGTTTTAAAGGAAGATGGATCTGCTGATTTTCGTAATATCAATAAATATGTTCACGTAAAAGAAGGGGAAAAACTAGCTACCCTATTTGAAGGGGTGGCAGGAGAACAAGGAACAGACGTACTTGGAAATCCAATTTACCCGAATCCAATCGACAGACCAAGGCTCACCTTAGGTAAAAATATTTTGCCTAAAACCATTGATGACCCTGAAAAACCAGGTAGGCAACTCAAAGAATACTTTGCCACGTTAAGTGGTGTGGTATTTTCCACAGACACATCACTTACTGTATCACCTGAGTTAAATATTGAAAGTAATATTGGTTTAGGAACAGGGAATATCAATTTTGAAGGTACCATCCGTGTCAAAGGAACTATCGAAGAAGGTGCGATTGTCAACTGCCAAGGTTCCCTCTATTTAGATGGAAACGTTGAATCATCTGATGTGGTTGTGGGTGAAGATTTAGAAGTCAAAGGTGGAGTGAAAGCAAAAGGTAAAGGAGTGATCCGCATCAAAGGTGATCTTCGAGCCAAGTTTGTCGAAAATGCAAACCTTGAAATTGATGGGGATTGTATCATCGAAAACTTTATTTTAGGCAGTAGAATCCTTTGTTTGGGGAATATCATCCTAACGGGGGAATCTTCTTCTATCATTGGCAGTGATTTAATTTCCTACCAAGGAATTACCGTTTCCTCACTTGGTTCCTCTGCACAAATGGACACAGTTGTGGAAGTTGGATTCCATTATAAAAATGACCGACTTCTTACAGAAGGTAGTTCACGCCTTTCCGATATGGAAAAGGAACTGGAAGCACTTGTACCTGAAATCCAAAAGATCAAAGAAGTGGTACAACGTTCTCGCGGAAAAATTGATGAAGCAAGAAAAGAAAAGTTCAAAGAAATCTTTGATGCGTATCAGAAAAAAAACAAAACTGTTGAATTACTCAAATCAAAAATTGAAGAACTAAAAGGTGCTCGTTACAACCAAGATAATGTAAAAGTGGTCGTACGAAACACGGCTCACCCTGGAGCTGTCATCAAATACAGAAGGCAAGTGGAAAAAATCACCAAAGCACAATCAGCTTTTGTGATGAATTTTTTTCCAAACCAAGACAAAGCAATGCTCACCGCCTTTAAAGGCAAATGATAAGTCGGCTAACTCAAATTAGCCGCAATTTTAATCAATTTAACTTCAGACCCAATTTTTTCAATTTTGGAAAAATCACATAATGGCAATACGGGTTTTGTGGGTTTAAGGTAAAATAATTTTGGTGGTAGTCTTCTGCTTTGTAAAAACTGGGAGCAGGCGAAATTTCAGTGACTATGGGATCAGGGAACATATAAGCATGTTTTCTTTTTGATTCCACTGCGAGTTCCTTTTGTTTTTCATTCAAATAGAAAATCACGGATCTGTATTGTGTTCCTACGTCGTTCCCTTGCCGATTGAGTGTGGTTGGGTCATGTGATGCCCAAAAAATCTCCAATATTTTGGAGTAGGATATGACTTCTGGATTATATTCAATTTGGATCACTTCGGCATGGCCAGTGGTCCCTGTGCAAATTTCCTTATAACTTGGGTTTGGTGTTTGACCACCCGCATAACCAGATTCTACGGAAATTACACCCTGGATGCGTAAGTACACTGCTTCCGTACACCAAAAACACCCACCACCTAAAATCGCTTTTTCCGTCATACATTCTTTAGACGAATGGGAATCTCTCCAGGTACAAAACATCCTAATTCTGTAATAAAGTTTTTGATAAATTTGGCCTTTGTGATGTCAAAAGAAGGGTTGAGAGCTCTTGCACCAACGGGTGAGGTTTTCCCTTCCGGAAATAAATACTTTCCATCATGTGTTTTCAAAAAATCAAACTGGGTCACTTCTGATTCTTTTCGCATTTCAATGGGGATTTCCTCTCCCGTTTTTAAATTGAGATCAAAACTGTCCTTTGTAGCACAAACATAAAACGGAACATTATGTTCGTGGGCAACAATCGCTAAATTGTATGTCCCAATTTTATTCGCAGTGTCCCCATTGGCCGCAACACGGTCACAACCAACAAGGACCGCATCAATTTTCCTGTGGTTCATGAGCCATCCAGACATTCCATCTGTGATGATATAACATTCGATCCCCTCTTCCATCATCTCAAAAGCAGTAAGCCTTGAACCTTGTAAAAATGGCCTAGTTTCATCTGCATAAACAACTACCTTTTTTCCCATGTCACGTAGGCTTCGGATCACCCCAAGTGCTGTTCCATGACCAGCCGTGGCAAGCGCACCTGTATTACAATGTGTGATGATATGAAACTCTTCCTGGTTTTTGGGAAATAAATTTGCCCCGTTTTTTCCTAAGGTTTGGTTGGCATTTAGATCATCCACCATCATCTCTAGTGCAAACGATTCCCAAACAGTTTGTACGGATTCCCAAAGAGTTTCCCCTTCCACTCGTTTTTTTGCTTCTTGTAAAGCAAAACTTAGATTCACTGCAGTTGGTCTAGACTCAAACACTTGTTTTATGAGAGATTCAATTTCTTGTGAATTTACTTTTCCTGATTTTTTTTTGGCACCAAGTGTAAGTCCAAAAATACCAGTGATGGCAATGGCTGGTGCTCCCCTAACAGCCATATCACGAATTGCTATAATTGTCTCTTCAACTGACTTAATTTCTAAAAATTCTTTTTTTCCTGGCAAGGCCCTTTGGTCAAGTAAGGAGAGGTAAGTGGATTTCCACTGGATGGGTAAAAATTCCGGTTGGGGCATCTTTCCATTTTTTTTGTGCGATGCAGGAAAAAAATGAAAAAACGGGTTGACGGATCGCTGTGCAGCGCACAAAAAGGAATGGTGCATTGCACAACTGAGAACCGAAAAAAGGAGAAATGAAAATGGAACAACAAGTAAAAGACGGATTAAACTTTATCTTAGGCGCAGTAAACACTGCAAAAGTAGAAGCAGAAAAGGCTTTCTCTAGCATTAATGCAGAATTTCAAAACTTAGCAGCGAAAGGTGCTCAAGACCAAAGCGAAATTTCTGTAAACCTTAGAAAATACGTTCAAGAAGGTCTTTCTCAAGTAGAAACAATCGTTGGAAAAGCTAACACTGTTGTAGCGGAAGCTAAAGCAAAAGTAGCAACTGTTACTTCAAAAGCATAATCCAAATCACTTATCAAAAAACCCGGATACTTCACCTCTATTCGGGTTTTTCTTTTCCCACTCTTCCTTCCAACGAATCCAATCCATTCCAAGTTCCGACTCAAGATACAAACAAACAGACTCCAAGGTCAAAAAAGCATCATAATTGATTTCAAAGGATGTGAAATTGTTTTGAATGGATGTAACCAATCGTAACTGAAACAATTCTACAAGTTCCAATCGAAAGGTTTGAAACATTTCTTCTACGTTCTTATTGGAATGGGCAAAAAATTTCTCAACTGCATAAGTAAAGATATGATCTGCGGATAAAAAAGAATATTCAATCGAATCTTTTGCAATTTCGACAAACAAAACTTCCCACAATTCTGCGAGTGCATTTTCCTTTGTTTTACAGTCATAAGCTTGGCAAATGGATGTTCCATAAAATGAAAAATTTTGGCTTTTGGGATCTCCTGTAAATTTAGGATGGATCATACAACCTATTCTTTGTTTGGTGTTGTCTACATAACCCAAGAATGGACAATTGTATGTCATTTCATCTTTTTTGGGAAAATTTGATTCTTTGGTTTCTCTATCTTTTCGATAGATGGGAAGTGTATGTCTGATTTCAAAATTGACTGTGTTATGAAATTCAGTTGTTCGTTCTAAGAGTAAATTTTTGAATTCTTTGGTTGTAAGTTTTAAATTAAAAAGTCCACAACAGGCACCGCAGGAAACATTCCCTCGTTCTGGATGGCATAAACTCAATTCTGTTTTGCTCCGATTACAAATGGAATGAGACCATTGAACACAAGTTCCAATTCACCAGTTTCCTTTTTTTCTTTGAAATAAGTTTGAAATGGGATAACCATTTTTCTTCCTTCATGTAACAACACTAAGTTACCTTTGTGGTGTGACAATTGTTCTAAAAGTTTTTCACGTGACCCGTGGGAAGTCGGGTATAAATAGGATGGTTTGATCCCTTTAAAATAAAAATGTGGGTTATTGTTCTCCGAAACCAGTAAAATACTGATTCGTTCCAGTTCCGCAAATTCCAATAACATATTTTCTAAAAAAAACTGAAGAATGATTTGGTAAGATTCCAATTCTTCCGCATTGATATCACTCTCTTCCCAAACTTCCAACCAACCTAAGATTTTAAAAATGGTTTCCTTTTGTTCGTGTAAAACGGGAAGAGCAGAATCAAATATACTCGTAATCTTTAATTTTTGAAAATCCCATACACAACTGTAAACAAGTTCCCACCATTTACGAAGTGTAACAGCATCATCCAAATTATTTGGGATGGATTTGTTCATTGCATGAGAAGCATGATCACTAAAAACAATCATCCCTACCACTTGGCTTATCGATTCAAACAATCGAATCAAATTGAGGAGATTTGTTTTATCAACCGTTTTGTTTTTATTGAAATGATTACACTTGGAATAAGAAGCAGCAATTGGAGTTGGATAAAACTCTAATACTGCAGTTGGATTTAAAATTTTTGCCGAATGAAAATTCCTTCGTTCATTCACAAACATTGCAAAATCAGGATTCCCATATAAGGAATAATTAGCCCAAGTTAAATCATTCGCATGGTAATTACGTCTTGCAAATTCTTTCGATAAGAATAAGGACTCTCCAACAGATTTATCTGAAAAAAGATATGTATAAAATCTTACAGTAAAATCAATTGTCCTTTCATTGTCTAAAATTTCCCAATTTGTTCCTACAAAAGTTTTGATCCCTGCAGTTAAAAATGCACCTGCATATTGGTTTAAAATATTTGTATTTAATTTTTTACCTGCAGATTTTGCCGACATACAAGAGTTAGAGAAAACTAAATCCGTATCAATACCTGTTGATTTAATTTCACGAGCCTTAAGGACTTTCCCATCCGACAATAACCAACCATTTTCAAGGGAATCATCTGAAAAATGTAAGTGCCCTGAATAATGAATGATGTGTTTGTCTTTGATAAGAGAGAGTAACTTGAGTTTGGTTACCTGTTTTCCTCCTATGAATTCTAATTCGAGTAGATGGTTTGGTACTTTTTGACTGAGAACTGAAAACAAAACCTCACCTTCTTTCTGAGCATGTGGCAAATCTTCTGTTGGATCTGCAATGATGAGCATTTTGATTTTACGATTTTCTTTATGTGTGGAACGATGTAGGCCACCCCGAATCGTTTTTCCAATTCGAAATTTATCAGAAAGAAAACTAGTTCCATCATGCAATAATTCCCAAGGAACAAGAGCAAGTGTTGGATCGATATTAAAGTGGATGCTCTGTTTGTTTGTGTTTTTTAGTTTTTCGATGATAGAGGTTGGGAAAAACTGTTGGAAAAAAGTTTCCCCGAGAACTTTCAAATCTTGTAAAATATCGACATTTAAAATTTGGTTGGGTTTGGATAATACGGATTGGGAAACATGGACAAGTCGTTCCACTTCACCCAAATACTCTAAAATCAAATCATCGTCTAACGTAGATTGGATGTGAGATTCTTCTACAGGAAGATTATCTTCTAAAACATTGAAGATATTGACATTTCCAACACGATCTATGATGAGGGAGAGCATTCTCCCATGAAGCTATCCAAGGAGAATGGACAAGTCAAACGATTTTGAAAGATTAGGTCCCACAAACTCAATGGTGTAACTACCAGGGGTTAACCCCGAAAAACTGGCACTGCCATCCAGATTGATTTTGTTGGATAAAATGAACCTTCCATCCCTGCGAAGGTTCACTTGTTGGAAACCAGAACTTCCTTCTGCTTTGACGGAAAGGTAAACTTCTGTCTCATTTTCTTTCACGATCTGGTAATAGAACTTTTGGTTTTCTTTTGTGGTTTCTTCAAATATAACGGAATTTGTACTTTCTGAACGTACATCAGCGGATGCTGAACGCATCATTGGTGCCAGTTCCATTGACTCTCGGATTTGGAACGACTCAACGAGACTGTCGATCACTCGAATCCCTGATTGTGTTAGGCGGACAAGCAAATTGTCTTTTGATTCAGGACTAGACAAATGTTTTCGTGTGTATTCTTTTAAGTATTCTGGGAAAGGAAGTTGCGCACGGTGAACAGTGTTTTCAGCTTTATGTAGGAGAAAGGTCTCAGCAAACGCATCTTCCTTCCATACCTCTTTTCTCAATTCTGCAAAAAAGGATTCCTCACAAAACCAGTATGCATCCCAAAGGTCTGGGTGATCTTGCAACTCAGCCTCACTAGGAAATGCACCCTTTAGGAATAATTCCCTAGCAATTTCCAATGATTCTGCGTTAAAGTCCTGATTTTCCATGTGGCCCCTCCACGGTATATTGTATGACGAAGGAAATTACGACTCTCCCGCTACAGAATGCATTTTTTTTTGTATTTTTTCGAGTACACGGAGCAGGGTGACACTCACTCCACCTTCGGAAATCCCTAAGATTCGGGCAATTTCCCGGTAAGGGGTTCGAACGAGGAAGTGGCCTTTTTGCTTTTTTTCGATTAGTTTTTTTCTCTGTTCGTACTTCTTCGCAAGGGCATGATCCAATCGTTCTTTATAATATTGTGCTTCAACCGAATCTCCCTGTGCCTTTTGTTTTTTCTGCTCTTTTAAATCTAGAATATTCAAATACAAGGAAGTGATTTTGTCTTCCATCTTGAGGTTTTCCTCCTCTCGGTTGGATAACTCTTCTCGTAGCGACAATATTTCAGAACGAATTTCTTCCTCAGGTCGGTTCGTTTTTTCCGCGATGTACAAAATTTCTTCAGGGTCTAGGTGAAGGTAGTACACAAAAGACAATTTGAATACGATTCGATTTTCCATTTTAATTGTGGAAAGTACGGATTGGAATTGGTCGGAGACATCAAGGGCGTGGGCAAGGGCATCTGCACGTTTATCGGGTTCGTCTTCGATTGTGCTGTATTCCTTTCCTTCCTTATTGACCTTAGAAACTGTCTGGGTTTTCACCTCACGTTTGGTGCGTTGCCAATCGATGAGCAAGTTTCGCAGTACGGAAAAAAACCAAGTCTTAAAACTCGATTTCCCGACAAAACTTTTGAACCGTTTTCCAGATTTGAGTCGCTCAAAAGCGTAAATGTAATAGTCGGAAGCATCATCTTCCGTTAGATGGAAAACTCGAATGGGAAAATTATAGATATCTTGGGAGTAATGATCAAAAAACTTTTGTAGGGATTTTTCGTTGCCAGTCCCACATTCTTTGACAAGTTCCAAAATTTCTTCGGTGGAATAAGAAGTCTGTTCCATAAACTACTTTCCTAAAAAGGAACCCACTCCAAGACTTCTAATAACATGAAACGTATTGTTGTGATTTTGACTCTTCTGGCAAGTTTTATTTTCGCTGAGGGACAGAAGTCCGAAGGGAAACTTAATTTTGTTTGGCCCATCCAAGGATTGGAACTCTCCTCTCTAATCACGAGTACGTTTGGTGAATCGAGAAAAGACCACTTTCACAATGGTTTAGACATTTCCTCAGTCTTACAACCAGTTCGTTCCATGGGAGACGGATTCATTTTGTACTCTCGTTATGCGGAAGATAATCCTTTTGAGGATGAAAGAGGTTCAGGAAATATTGTTTGGATTGCACATAAAAATGGTTATGTGAGCGGTTATTACCACTTAGGTGGAACAAGGAACGAACTCGTCAAAAATCACAAACCAGTGAAAGCGGGTGATACAATTGGAATCTCTGGCAACACAGGTCACTCAACTGGTGGACACTTACACTTTGTTCTAGGAAAAGACTACGGAAAAACTTTACTCGACCCTCTCTCCTATTTACCGCCCGTCGAAGACAATATGCCTCCTCAAATCGCCAATTTGTTCATCCATGTGGGAGAAAATTATACCAATCTAAATGATGGAGACAATATCAATGTTTCCAAAGCTTTTCCTCTAACGGTAAGTATCATTGATGGTGGGATCAAAAATAGCCAAAGGAGAGGAATCAAAGAAGTGAAATATTTATTCAATGGTGAAACTTACAAAGTGGCAAATTTCGAATCCCTTCAGTTTGATGGTACCAAATGGAAAACAAAAGATGGCCATAGTTTTGATGATTTATTTTTTAAGGATCGTTATTTGGTTGGAGTTTTGAATCTCAAAGCTGGCGAAAATACAATCAAAGTGCAAACAAAAGATTTTTCTGGTCATGAAGGAGAAAGAAACTTCAGTATCAACATTACAAGGATCAGTGGAGGGAATTAACCCTCCACCAAAGTCCAATTCAAACATCCACGGAAACCAATCACTCGTAAAGAGCTTGGATTTGGTTTTTATATTTTTCTGTGATCACATGGCGTTTGAGTGATAACTTCGCAGTAAGTTCATCACCTACTTCAAATGGTTTTGGGATCACAATCACACCAACCACTCGTTCAAACGATTTAAATCCAGTTTGGACATTGATCTTTGATTTGATCTCTGATTCCATTTTTTGGATTACATCTTTATCTTTCCAAAATTCTTTTCCTGGTGTTGTTTCAAATCGATTTAGATTTGGATAAACAAGTGCACTCAAAAATTTTTGGTCTTGCCCAACAACCATACATTGGTCAATCCATTCAGACTCTAAAATTTTGGATTCAATGGGTACTGGCTCCACATTTTCTCCACCGAGTAATACAATCGTTTCTTTGGAACGACCTACAATGCGTAAGTTATGGTTTGATGTAAATATACCTAAGTCACCAGTATTCAACCAACCTGCTACGAGCACCTTGTTTGTCGCTTCTGGATTTTTATAGTAACCTGCCATAACTTGTTTTCCTTTAACGTGAATTTCCCCTTTTCTTCCATAAACAAATTTTCCAATCTCAGTATCTAGGAAAACTTCACCCGTATTTAAGTCGACAAGTCGTAAGTCTGTATGGGGAAATATTTTTCCAACTGAACCTGGAATGATTTCCTCAAAGGTTCGCATGGCAAGGACTGGTGCGGTTTCTGTCATTCCATAACCTTCCAAAACAGGAATGCCAATCATATTAAAGAATTCATCTACATGAAATGGTAGTGCTCCACCTCCCGATACGGAACCTCTTAGTTCACCTCCTGTTGCGATTCGAATTTTGGATAAAACTAAAAAGTCAAAAATAAAATATGGAAAACACACGACAAAAAATCGAATCAAATGGTAAACAAAGCGTATGATTTGTTTCCATATCACCATTGGATGGATATCGAGTACATTCCCTGTAATGACTTGTCTTGAATGAAAAAAACGTTTCGCAAAATACATCGAAACTTGAAACATCTTTTGTTTGACTAATGAAGATTTATTTAAGGTACCTAAGATTCCACCATAAATGCTTTCCCATAACCTTGGTGCAGAAGCCATAAAGTTGGGTTTTACAAATTTTAAATCTTCTTTGAGCGTACGAACACTACTATAATAAGTACAAGCTCCATACGATAAACTAAAGATTTCAAAAATCCTTTCAAAAATATGCCAAATGGGTAATATCGAAAGTGTTTTATCACCTTTTTTCAAACTCAACGGTAAGTTCTTAAGTTGAAATAAGATATTTCCATGAGTTAACATCACTCCCTTTGGAGTTCCCGTTGTTCCTGATGTATAAATCATTGTAAACAAATCAGACTCTTTGATCGTATTCTCTAAAAAAATTTGATCAGAAGGGTCTTCCTTTCTTTTTTGAATTCCTTTTTCCACTAACTCTTGCAAGGTTATGATTTTAATTTTCCTGGATTTGAATTCTTTATTTTGTTTTGGTGGATAAAACAAAATGATTTCTTTTAGAAATTCTAAATCTTTTTCCAACCTGATCACTTTCTCAAAAACTGTTTCATTTTCTACGAAGAGTATTTTGGATTCAGAGTGATTGAGAATGTACAATATATCTTGGTCGGTAACATCCGAAGCACGTGGTACGTCGATTGCACCAAGGAGAGTTGTTGCAATACTTGTTTGGATCCATTCATATGAATTGTCAGCAAAAATAGCGACTTTGTCTCTTTCGGATAAAGTTTCACTCAGTCCAAATGCCAAATGTTTTGCCTCATTTAACAATTCCATATAGGTTTTGAATTGGTAAACACCTGGCCCCAATCTGGTTCCAAAAGCTTTTTTATGCCCAAATCGTTTTGGGAGATCTAAATAAAAATCGATCATGGTTCGCATCAATATTCCTCTTTTGGATACAAGAGTAATCGATGGAAAAAGATTCGTCGTCCTCTAGAATTCTTTGAGACTTATGGTTCGGAAAGTTTTGATTGTTTTCGGAAATCTGTTGGAGTGACTCCCACTTTTTCTAAGAAAACACGATTGAAAGTGGATTTGGAATTAAAACCGACTGCATCGGCAATGGACAAAATGGTTCGTTCTTTTGGTTCCAATAAATAACGTTTTGCTTCTTCAATCCGGTATTGATTGATATAATTGTAAAAACCAAATCCATATCGTTTGTGAAAGTATTCAGACAATTGTCCTGACTTAACTCCAACTAAATCCGCCAACTTAGCTAAACTTAAGTCCTCATCACAGAATACTTTTTCTAACATCAATTCGAATAGTTTTTGATCGATTACTTCAAGTGGAACAGAAACCAACTTCGATTTCTCATATTTATTTTTTTGTATAGTATCGCGAACATCAGAAACAAAGGGTTCCCATAATTCACGAGTGAAAAAATAAAAATACATAAGGATGGGCAATAGGTATGCACTCAATTTCCGAAAAAATGGAATTTGAAAACTAAAACCAATACTTCCTACAAGTAAATCAATCCATATCAAAAGTATAAACACTAAGGAATAAATTGCACGTTTCGTAAAAAATACCGACAACCGAACATTGGGAATCCATTCACGGATTAAAAAAATTCCAACAGAAATTAAGATGGAGAGTTTGATTCCTAAATTAAGGCCTGTCAGTATACTTCCATACTCAGTACTTGTAATTGTGTCTAAGATATTTATTTTTTCTACATCTGATTTTAGGTAATATGGAACGAGGAATATAATAGAAAACAAGGAAGGAAAAAAAGAAAACCAATGTAGATTGATTTTTTTCTCTAAAAACAAATTTTCCAAATAGTGATACAAAAACGAAGCAGATAAAAATACAAATGGAATATGGATAAACACTATAGAAGGAAGTTGGTAATAAAATCCTGTAAACATAAAGGCTCCAGTTAACAACCATAAACCTGTAGAAAACAAGATAAAGGACCAAAGCAGATCCGATTTTTTTCGATTTTTGACTATGTTAGACAATGCCCAAATGAGGCAAAAGATGGCACCAGATCCCATCCATAAAAACTCTAATAATAAAACGAGGGAAATTGATTCTGTTTCCACAGAATTTACCCGTAAACTCTCACTTCTTCCCCAACGGTATACCGCACCGCACCTTTTCCTAAAATATCCGTTAACATCTTCATAAGGTCCGTTGTGATTTCGATGGAAAAATGGTCATGAGCACGAATGACTTTTTTTTCATCGCCGTTCCCAATCAAATGAAAAAATACAGAAGAGGCACCTCTATGAACAGAAAGGATATCTTGGAGTTTTAAAATCACATCTCGATTTTTTTCTTCCTTCATATTGATGGTTAAATGAAGGGTTTTTTCCATTTTTTTCTCAATCGTTACGGAATTTAGCTCTTCAAGTTTGTTAACAATGATTTGACCCTTTAACTCTGATTCATCGGCATCAATTCGTTCCAATATTCCTTTGATAAATACTGTGTTGTCTTCAGAGAAAAGATGTTTGAATTCAGCATATGTTTTTGGAAAAGCCACACACTCAATTTCACCGGTTTGGTCTTCCAACATAAAGTTGACGAATTCTTCTTTTTTCTTTGTGAGTTTAACAACTTTTTTGGATAATACACCGGCAATTTCCACTTTGGATTTAGGTCGAACTTCCTCTAAATTTTCAATGGAAGTTGGGTTTAGACTTTTGAGTTGTTCTGTGAATTTGTCAAGTGGATGGCCAGACAAATACAAACCCGTTGTTTCTTTTTCTCGACGGAGAAGTTCGTCTCCATTCCACTCAATACCATCTTTTGGTAAATTTAAGTTTTCTTCCGTTCCACCATTCGCTCCACCAAACAATGAAAATTGACCTTCTTTTTCCTCAGCTTGTTTTTTGTTAGCATAGTTTAGAATGATATCTGTAGATTCAAAAATTGTTTTTCTCGTATAACCAAAAGAATCAAACGCTCCACCTTGTGCGAGTGACTCTAACACTTTTTTATTCGCGAGACGAGTATCTAATTTTTTTGTAAAATCACTGAGTTGTTTGTAACCACCAAGTTCATTTCGATTTTTGATGATATTCTCTGCGGCAAGTTCTCCCACCCCTTTGATGGAAGACAATCCAAATCGTACTGTTTTGTCGTCTGTGATCTCAAATGAAATTCCCGACTCTCTTACATCTGGACCTAGGATTCTGATCCCCATATCTTTTGCATTATTGATGTATTTCACAACATCAGTGATCTTTGAATGATCTCCCGATAATAAGGCAGTGAGGTATTCAATGGAATAATTTGCTTTCAGGTATGCTGTTTGGTAAGTCACAAATGCATAGGCAACCGAGTGGGATTTGTTAAAACCATACTCACCAAATTTTTCTAATTGTTCGAATAGTTCGGTTGCCAATTTTTCATTGATCTTTTTTTCAATTGCACCTTTTACAAATTTTTCCTTTAAGGCAGGTAGTTTGGATTTATCTTTTTTGGCCATCGCCTTACGAAGAACATCCGAGTCTCCCACAGAGAATCCACCCATGATCCTTGAGATACCCATTACTTGTTCTTGGTAAACAACAACACCATAAGTTTCGCCGAGTACTTCTGCCAAACTTTCATGCGGGAAAATTACTTTTTTCTTTCCATTTTTACGATCTAAATAGTCATCCAACATCCCTGAACCCATCGGACCAGGTCTGTATAACGCAAGCAAGGCGGCAATTTCTTCAAATTTTTGCACCTGTGCTTTTGCAAAAAGGTCACGTATCCCTGAGGAAGAATCCAACTGGAAAATACCTAACACATTCGCTTTTCTTAATAAACTAAAAGTAGCTGGGTCATCTAGTGGAATGTTATCCAAATCAAGTTTGATCCCATGCCGTTTTTGAATCAATTGTGTAGCATGATGAATGGTAGTTAAGTTTTTTAAACCTAAAATATCCATTTTGATGAGTCCCACTTGTTCCGACATGTTTTTGTCGTACTGTGTGACAATCGAACGCCCATCACGTCCAGGTTCACTAACAGTTGATAATGGTACAATTTCTTCCAATGCAGTTGGTGCAATTACTACACCAGCTGCGTGTCTTCCCACTTGACGATAGTTACCTTCTAATTTTTGAGCAATGGAAAATACTTTTTTATTTAGATCAGATTTTTCTGCGACATCACGTAAGTCTTTTGAAGTTTCAACTGCTTCCTGAATGGTAATTCCTAATTTTTTAGGAAATAACTTACTCATCTCATTCACTTCTGAAAAAGGTACATTAAAAACTCGAGCTACGTCTTTAATTGCCGCTTTTGCTGCGAGGGATCCAAAAGTTATGATTTGACCAACTCGATTTTCACCATACTTATGTTTGATGTAGTTGATCACTTCTTCGCGACGTTCTACACAAAAGTCAGTATCAATATCTGGCATATCCTTACGATCTGGGTTTAAAAATCGTTCAAATAACAAATTGTATCGAATTGGATCTACATTTGTGATTCCCAGTGCATAAGCAATGATGGAACCCGCCGCCGAACCACGACCAGGTCCTACTGGGATTCCTGTTCGCCTTGCAAAATTGATATAATCTTGAACAATGAGAAAGTATCCTGCAAAATGCATGTTACGAATGGTTTGCATTTCATATTCAGTTCTTTCTTTGACAATGGGTGTGATTTCTTTGTATTTTTCCTGAATCCCTTCCCAAACCAATTTTTCTAAATAACTGTCTGTATCATACCCTTGTGGTACTTCGAAAGGAGGGAGTAATGGATTTCCAAATTGGAAATTTAAAGAACATTTATCACGAATGGCAAGTGTATTATAGTAAGCATCTAAATGATTGGGAAAAAGTGCCTTCATCTCCGCAGGAGATTTTACATAAAAATTTTCGTTAAACCCAAAGCGCATTTCATCATCGATGTTTTTGCGCATACCAATGCGTAATAGAATGTCTTGTGCTTCCCGATCATCTTTGGTTAAGAAGTGAGAATCATTGGTGAGCACAAGTGGGATACCAGTTCGTTTGGAAAAACCAATGACTGCTTCAGCCACAATCTTTTGTTCTGGAATTCCGTGGTCTTGGATTTCCATATAAAAATCTTCTTTACGAAAGATCTCATGCAATCGACCAGCTAACGCATAAGCTTTGTCTTCTTTGCCTTCCAGGATTTTTCGGTTCACTTCTCCAGCAAGGCATGCTGTCAAACAAACAAGTCCTTCACTATGTCGTTCTAATAAATCATAATCAATGCGTGGTTTTCGATAAAATCCTTCTGTAAACGAACGGCTAGCAAGTTTGATGATGTTATGGTAACCAATTTCATTTTTGCATAATAAGATGATGTGATAGGCTCCACCATCAGCAATTTCATCTAACTCGGTTTCTGCACTTCTTGAGGGAGTCACATAAAATTCACATCCGATGATGGGTTTGACTTCGTGTTTAACTGCCTCTTTGTAAAATTCGATGGCACCATACATGTTGCCGTGGTCAGTGATGGCGACAGAACTCATACCCAGTTCTTTCACTCGTTTCATCAAATCACTGATTCGAATGGCACCATCCAACATGGAATAGGTAGTGTGCAGATGCAGGTGGGCAAAATCTTCCATGGCTTGGTGACATAGTAAAGCCGATGCCCCCGTACGTAAAGCGCCCCAAGGGAAGGATTTTCGATTTTTTTTGGCCCAAATTGCCAATTCCTAAACCTGCCAAATCCATCCAAGCCCAAAAACGATGGAAGGTGTCAGGGCATTACACAAACTGGTTTTGTCTATGTCCCCGTTTTCCCTACCAAAAATTAGCCCCATAACCCATGTTTTGCGAAATAAAATCCAAGAAAAAATTGATACCAAAACAAAACCATTAGGTTCTCTCGGTGCACTTGAAACGATTGCATTACAAATTGCAGAGATTCAAAACACCACTTCTCCAATACTCAAAAATCCGAAGTTAATTTTGTTTGCAGGTGACCATGGGATCACGGAAGAACCAGTTTCACTATATCCAAAAGATGTCACTTGGCAAATGGTCATTAATTTTTTAAATGGTGGTGCTTGTGCCAACGTATTTGCAAAACACAGTCGGATTGAAGTAGAAGTTGTCGATGTTGGAGTGGATCATGATTGGGATGATTCTACAAAAAACCTTTTGATCAAAAAAATTCGCAAAGGTACATCCAATTTTTTAAAAACACAAGCAATGTCCAAAGAAGAATCCCACCAATGTATAGAGAATGGATTCAAATTGATTTTGGAAAACAAATACAAAGAATCAAATGTATTTTTATTTGGTGAGATGGGAATTGGGAATACCTCTTCTGCATCTATGATTTTATCTCATTTAACAGGAATTCCACTTTCAAAATTGGTTGGGAAAGGAACAGGTTTAAATCCTGAAGGAAAACAATCCAAACTTCAAATTTTAGAACGTGCTTTCCAAAGAACAGGAAAACTAAATGATCCAATGGAAATTCTTTCCGAATTTGGCGGATTTGAAATCGGAATGATGGTTGGAGCGATGTTAGGTGTCGCATCGGAACAAAAACTTTTTCTTGTGGATGGTTTTATCACTACTGCTGCGTATTTATTAGCTTACCACCTAGATCCAAACGTAAAAGACTATGCAATTTTTTCTCATGTATCAGATGAAGAAGGCCATATCATTGTTTTGAACCATTACCAAATTAACCCACTACTAAAACTAAATTTACGATTAGGGGAAGGAAGTGGTGCATTGGCTGCTTACCCACTTGTTGAACTCAGCATTCAATTTTTGAATGAAATGGCTTCCTTTGCTGATGCAGGGGTAAGCGATGCAGATAAAAAAGTATAGAGTATGATCCAATACCTTCTTTTAGAAATTCGTTTGTTTTTTGTTTGTTTGGCCTTTCTGACAAGAATTCCTTCTCCAACTTGGATTGGTTTCAAAGAGGATTGGTTACACCATTCGATAAAATATTCACCTACTGTGGGTTTACTACTTGGAAGTATACAATTTGTCGTATTTCTTTTGTTCCAATTTTTATATGGACCAACGATCGCATTTACAATCTCTCTCGGTTTTTTACTGATCATAACAGGTGCGTTTCATGAAGATGGGTTTTCTGATTTCTGTGATGGGATTGGTGGAGGATGGAAAAGAGAAGATATATTTCGAATTATGAAAGACAGCCGTGTTGGCAGTTTCGGTGCTGTTGGAATTTGTGTTCTTGTTTTACTAAAAGTACTAGGAGCATACGAAACCTTTTCCTATTTCCAAAGAAAAAACCTTCCTATGTTTTCGAATCTTACCAACGATTTACATTTAATCAGTGTTTGGTTGTATTTTGTAAGTGCCCACACACTCAGTCGCTTTTTATCAGTTTTTGTAATGAAACTATTGCCATATGCAAAGGAAGAAGGTTATGCCAAACCGATGGCAAAAGAAATCACTTGGCCTCAAATCTTATTTGCAAGTCTTTTGGGAGTTTTACCATATTTGTCTCTTGCTTATCTACATCCTAATTTTTTCTTAAGCCTTTTGTGTATCATCCCTAGTTACATATATATGGTTCGATTGATGAAACGTTGGATCCAAGGATTTACTGGTGATTGTCTTGGAGCAGTCCAACAAGTTGTGGAAACTTGTATTTGGATTTCAGGAGTATTTATATGGAACTTTATTTAATCCGCCACCCAGAAACCATAGCGCCCAAAGGAACTTGTTATGGTCGTACAGATTTTCCGCTCAAATACCCAGTGGAAGATACTGCCGACTCCACCTTTTCTTATCTACCACCTAACTTTGATCATTTCATAGTGAGCCCAGCACCTCGTGCAGTCAAATTAGCTAATGCTTTACTGTCAAAATACAATCCAAATCAAAACCAAATGGATATTGTAATGCATACCGACGAACGATTGTTAGAAATGGACTTTGGTGATTGGGATGGAAAACTATGGGAAGAAATTCCTAGAAAAGATACTATTCCTTGGATGAAAGACTTTGTGAATGCCCGAACACCAAATGGAGAAGCATTCACCGACTTAATCCAACGAGTGGATTTGTTTTTAGAGGATTGGAAACCAAATGGGATTTTGAAACAAAAATGGGAGGAAAAAAACAATCAAAAACTAAACTCTATGATTGTTGTATGCCATTCGGGACCCATTAGAGCCATCCTCTGCCGGATCAATGGAACTCCACATGAGGAGGCATTTAAGTCCCCAGTGGATTTTGGTTCAGTTCATAAAATTGAAATTTAAGAGGGTTTTACACCTTCTTTCTTTCACCTAACGGGCCTAATTTGGCAAGGATCAGTTCGTTTACCAGTTTTGGATCGGCTTTGCCTTTTGTTTCTTTCATCACTCCACCAACAATGGCACCTAACACGCGATCCTTTCCATTTTTCCAACCTTCCACTGATTCTGGTTGGGATTCTAACACTCGAATGACAATTTCTTCCAAAGCCTTATCATCCCGAACTACCTTGAGTCCTTTTTTCTCGACAATGGATTCTGGTTGTTCTTTCGAAGTTAACATATCTTCAAAAATGGTTTTGGCAATTTTTCCAGTGATCTCACCTGAATTGATGAGTTTCACTAGTTTCCCAATCCTGACAGGATCAATCGCAAATTCTTGGATGGAAATATTTTCTTTATTCACGATTCCTAAGATTTCATCTTTAACCCAGTTGGATGTTTTTTTAGCATCACCAGAAATCACAAGTGCTTCTTCGAAGTACTCTGCAATTTCCCTTTCACTTGTTAAGACTTCAGCATCATATTCAGGAAGACCAAGCACAGTTTTATAACGTTCCTTTTTTTGTCTCGGAAGTTCAGGGAGCGTTTTTCGAATGTCTTCAATAAACGAATCTGAAATTTGAATCGCTGGTAGATCTGGTTCAGGAAAATAACGGTAGTCATGGCTCATCTCTTTTGAACGCATGGGAATTGTCTTGAGAAGAGTTGCATCCCAAAGTTTTGTCATTTGTTTGAACGACTCACCTCTTGAATAAACATCTTTTTGCCATTCCACTTCATAATCGATCGCTTGTTTTACGGCCTTAAACGAGTTGAGGTTTTTGATTTCAACACGTGTACGAAATCCTTTTTCCCCTTTTGGGCGAATGGATACGTTGGCATCACAACGAAGCGAACCTTCTTCCATGTTACAATCCGAAACTTGGATATAACGAAGTATGGTTTTTAATTCATTTAGATAAGCATATGCTTCATCAGAGGAACGAAGGTCTGGTTCGGATACAATTTCAATGAGTGGAGTTCCCGCGCGGTTGTAATCCACGTAAGATCGATTGATGGATGGATCATGTGAGTGGATGAGTTTTCCCGCATCTTCTTCCATATGGATCCGAGTGAGTGGAAGGAACTTTTCTTCCGTTTCCCCTTTCAATTGGATATGAATCCCACCTTTGGTTGCATAAGGTTTATCAAATTGTGAAATTTGGTACCCTTTTGGAAGGTCAGGATAAAAATAATTTTTACGATCAAATTTAGTGAATTGTGTAATTTCGCAACCGAGAGCCACACCTGCTCTCACTGCTTTTTCAAGTACAACTTCATTTAACACAGGCAAGGTGCCTGGAAGCGCAACACATAATGGCGAAATATGAGTATTGGGACTACCACCAAATTCGTTAGTGGCAGTGGAGAAAATTTTTGAATTGGTATTGAGCTGGACGTGGACTTCCAGACCGATGATGACTTCGTATTCCATGGTTTGGTAACAGGATTTTCATGGAAAATGAACCTGGCAATTCAAATTCCGTCAGATTTTAATCCAAGGGGTCTGGGACCGATTGTAAGACCAATTTATATAGATTTTTTTGTTCTCGTGAGATCCCAATTTCCCCACTTTGGTGGAGTTTTTTGGTGAACTCGGAAAGTTCTCTCACCCTCGATTCAAATGCCAGACCAATTTTTTTATCTTCTAGCGCAATGTGTGAAAGTAACCAATTCCTAAGATCTTGAACCAAATGTAAACCCACTCGAGGATTTCCCAATTTATATTCATCATTTCTCATTTTGATAAAATCAATAAAACGTTTGTGTTGGTTCATGTGTTGCACAACATCCGTATACCGAAAGTAACGCATAATTTTATCTTCTACACCAAAATGATCTTTTGTATACTCAATAGCTTCTGCAATGACCTTATGAAAAGTTTCACTTGAGCCATCACCTAACTTCAAGGAATGGTCTAGTTCTACTATCATCTTGAGTAACCAAATATGTTGTAAATCTATGATGGGAATACCAGTTGATAAATTATAGGTTTTCCAAATATTCCGAATTTCTTGGATTGTATCAATAGTCTGTTCATGTAAAGAAATGTTTGTGGTATCGATTTGAACAATATTTTGGTAAATCAATAGTTGTTCCTTAGAAACCGGATACTTTCCAGACTTTAATAACTTGTTACAATATGATTTTAAATCAAAATTCGAAGCTTTAAAAAATTCTGCATAATCAGTATCATCATGTAAAATATGTTGGAACAACCATTTTTTCAGAATCTGTAAAATTCCAAGAGCAGCCATCTGGCTATTTTTGGCCTCATAGTATTTTTCCGTTAGGCGCTCAACAAATTTCCTATGTCCGAGTACATGTTCTTTGAAATTTGGATAATTGAAATGTTCCAAAATATCCTCTTCCAAAGCAAAATGTTCTGCCACATAATCCAGAGCCTTTCGAAAGGAAGAATGAACATCGATATCTGAATTTGTTTTTTCAGCCTCTACAATTTCTTCTTCTAACTCCAAAATGATATGCACAAGCCATACATGTTGTAAGTCAATGATGGGGATGCCAAGATGAAAGGGTTCACTCAACCAAGTGATACGAAGAGAGTCAAGATGCGCGGAAGAATCCTTTTGCATGATTCCACAAAATTTCGGCACCCATTGTTGTCACGGAAATTGAGAAAAATCCTAAGTTGATATTTATCATGACTTTAGAATCAAACAAAATGCGAAACCAAAGAATTCAGTTGTTTACCATTCGAAGTAGAATTTGAGAATCATCCCCGAGAAAAACTCGGGAATGATTTTTGTTTTAAGAAAGTATTTTTGTTTTATACAAAAAACTTTGTAGTGAGTTTTACCATAAGCCTCACAAAACTAGAGTAAGGTGGGTACATCATCTTTGCAATTGAGGCTTTTGGTGTTTGTAAGACCGACCTTTCATGTGAAAATGTTTTGAAACCAAAAATCCCATGGTAACTGCCATGACCTGAATGGTTCACTCCACCAAATGGTAAGTTGGGATTTACCAAATGTAAAATTACATCGTTGATCACTGCTCCACCTGAACTTGTTCTTCGGAGAACATACTTCGAAGTACTTCTTTTCTTTGTAAAAACATACAAAGCCAAAGGTTTTGGTCGCTCATTGATAATGTGAATTGCATCATCTAATGTTTTATAAGTGACAATAGGAAGGAGTGGTCCAAAAATTTCATCTTCCATAATTTTTGCATCTAACGCAACATTTGTGAGAATTGTTGGTGCTATAAAGTTGTCAGAACTTCTAACTTCTCCACCGTAAGCAATTTTTGCACCTTTTTTGACTGCATCATCGATATAGGAAGAAACTCTCGAAAAGTTTTTTGCATTTACGATACGGCAAAAATCAGTACTTGCTGTAAAATTTTCAGGTTTGGATTTAAAGAAACTTTCAGTAGTTTCCTTTGCATGTTTTACAAATTCATCAATCTTCGATTCTGGAATTAGTAAATAATCAGGTGCTACACAAGTTTGGCCTGCATTGAGAAACTTACCCCACATAATTCGTTCAGCAGCCACTTTCATGTCAGCATCTTCTGCGATAATGGAAGGTGATTTACCACCCAATTCCAATGTAACGCTAGTTAAATTTTTGGCAGCAGCTGTCATAACAATTTTTCCAACAGGAGTAGATCCAGTGAAAAAGATATGATCAAATGGAATTTCAAGTAATGCTGTTGCGACAGTAACATCACCTTCAAAAACAGCCACTTCTTCTTCAGAGAATACTTCACCTAACATTAGATTAATCACATTCGCTGTGTGAGGAGTAAACTCAGATGGTTTTAGCATAACTGTGTTTCCAGCAGCAATGGCAGCCGCAAGGGGAGCAATTGCTAAATGAAATGGATAATTCCAAGGAGCGATAATGAGACAAACTCCTTTTGGTTCATAAACAATCCGACTTGTTGCTCCGAGAAGAGTTGGTGGAGTCATCACGTTTTTCGGACGCATCCAATGTTTTACATGTCGAATCGCGTCGTTGATTTCTGCAATCGTTGGTAAAATTTCCGTAATGTCTACTTCACCTGCAGATTTTCTAAAGTCTGCATGGAGCGCTTTTTGGATTTCAGTTTGGTACTTTAAGACAGCTGACTTTAATTTCTTAAGTTTGACGATTCGAGTTTTAAAGTTCGTCAAACGAAGTTCGAGTGACTTTTTCTTTTGTGCATTAAAAATACGGTCTATGTCTTTGGGAGTAAAACTTTTGGTTTGGATGACGGCAGTGTTGCTTACATTGGCCGAGGAAAGAGTAGCTTGGGTCATGGGAATCTCCGTATTACTGACTCTCGTTCAGTTAGAGAGGAAATTCAAGAACTTTTTCGCAAATGAGGGCGATTCTATGTCTTTTTTATGCCAAAAACCCTTTCCCGAACCCAGGTGGTGGCCCATTTTGGATGTATTGTTTTGCCCGTTCTAAATAAAGGTAGGCTGCCTTGTCTGAAGGATCTTGTTTTAAAACAGATGTAAAACCTGATTCCGCTCCTTGAAAATCGCCATCCCAAAAGAGATTCACACTTTCCTCAAATTGTTCTTTCGTTTGTATTTTTAAATGGAATGTTTCTTCCACTCCATCAACTAACACCTGCGCAATTCCAATTAATTTCTGTTTGGCTGGAATTTTAATAAAATCCAATAATCTGTGTGGGTAAGAATCAGGTTCTTTTAATTCCAGAAGAGCATCCAAACTTAAAATGATTTTTGCTCCGTATTTTTTCGTCATCGATTCTAATGAATTGGCAACACCCATTGAGTCAGATAGAACTGCCGATTCAATCCTTTGTTCTTCTCCTACAATCCCAAGCATAAGTTCACCAAAGTGAATACCAACTCCGATTTGGATCTCACCTACTCGGTGATTATGACTTTCTGCGTTCCATTTAGCAATCGTTTTGTGCATTTGGATCGCCGAAGACAATGCATCTTCTGGTTCTTTTTCAAAAAGTGCAAAGATGGCATCGCCCACATACTTTTCGATAAATCCATTATGAGAACGGATGATAGGACCAACTTGTTTTAGGTAATCATTCAAAAAGAGAAATGTTTCTTCAGGACTCAGTGTTTCCGAAATTGCTGTAAAATCGCGGATATCGGAAGAAAGAACTGACATTTGTTTTACGATGAAATCTCCTCGTTTTACTTTAGAATCCAATTTTTTTGAAAAAAGTTGGATCAATCGTAAAGGAACAAATTTCGCATATACTTCGTTTGATGCTTCAAGACGATTGTTTACCTCAATCAATTCATTCGTTAGTGTATCCATAGAGGAATAAAAACGCGCATTGCGTCTTGCTAGTAGGATACTTTGAAACAGAAAGAAAACAAAAAGAGAAAATGGCATCAGAGGTTGGGCCTGAAACCAATAATTACCTGCCATCAAATCATGAGTGGAGCCTAAAATTAAAATAAGTGACCCATAAAACACCAAACTACTGTCTCGTTTTCTTTGGCGATAAATTCGAAGGATTACATAAAAGGAACAAATACTAAAAAATAAAATAAAAACTTGGGACACTATGTTGGTTGTAGTAAATAATTTTGGATCTGTAAGTAAAACAAACAAAACGTATGTTACACTAAAACTCCAACAAAACTTTAACATCCAATTTGGAACTTCTGATTTTCCAGGAAACAAACTACGAAGATAACTTAAGAAAAAACAAACAAGCAGTGGTGCAGATGTATAATCCAATACTTGCATCCATTTCCAAGAAAAATCAGGAAATGCATACATAATGTAAAAATTATCTAACACAACTAATCGTAATCCAGTGAACAAACAAAAAAGTGCGAAAAATAAAGAACTTTTCTCTTCTCTACGAAAGAAAAATACTGTTAGTTGGTATAAAGCCATCGTAAGCATCGCACCAAAAACAAAAACTTCACCTGCAGAATAAATTAATGATTCATTCTGGATAACTTCTTTTGTACCAATTTCAATTGGTTTGCGGTAACCTCCACGCGCATGGTGAAAATTACTCACAACATAAATGATTTCTTGTTCGTAAGATTCTGGTTGGAAGGATACGTATTGGATTTGGTATTTTGGTTTTGCTGAAATTTCATCCATACCAACAACACCAGAACTTGCAATTTTTTGCCGATTGATGTACAACTCATAAGCGCTCGTAGCAGGTTGGACTCTCAAATAGTAACGAATGTTAGGATCAGGCACTTTAACTAACAATCGAAAGCTAGCGAATCCATCCCCACCTTCCCCTTCTGGCCGGACCGAATTCCAAGACGAGGGAACTTTTACATAGGTTTTTTGATTTGAGTCAATTTTTTGAAACAAGGATTCGCCATACAACTCATTCCAATAAAACTCCCATTCACCATTGAGTGAAATTTTTTTATGAGAATCGACATAAACTTCAGGAATTTCTAAATATCCAAATTTTGCTTCTTTCGCATTACTATAATTACACGAGAATTGAAGTACGATTAAAAATAGTAATCCATAAAATGAAAAAGACATTGGGATAGGTTTTATTTTTCCCATGCGGATACTCCATCCCAGTCTTCCCCAACACCTGCTGATTGGTAGTATTCACACCTTTCGATATAAATCTGTGCGGCGATGTCATCTGGATTGTTTGCATGGACTTCTCTAAATCCATTTAAAGCTGAATTAAAATCAGCACGTTCATAATCAAAAATTGCTGCTTCAAATTGTTCCCTATACGCTATTTTTTGATCCGAAATAGAATCGATCCCTGGAATCAATACTTCGGCGATCATAACAGTTTCTTGTTTACCTTTTACACGAACAAAATCTAAAATTCGATAGGGAATTGTATCTAAATCTTCATGTAACATCAGTGAGGTTAAACTTACAAGAATTCTAGCATTGTATTTTTTAGTTAATCCTTGGATACGACTCGCCAAATTCACAGTATCGGAAATAACCGTTGACTCGAGCCTTTCTTCTTCTCCCAAAATACCAAGCATCGTATCCCCTGAGTGGATTCCAATCCCTGCATGTAATGGTAAATAACCAAAGCCCCTTCTTCTCTCATTGTATTTTTCCAATTCCCATTGGATATCTTCTGCAGCTTTGATCGAATTTTGTATCCCGCCATCAAATAGTGCCATTACAGCACTTCCAATGTATTTATCGATGAATCCATTGTTTTTACGGACACAAGGTCCAATACGTCCCAAATAGGAATTTGTAAATAAAATTCGGTTTTCCAGTGGGATGGAATAAATGATATCCCAATATTCCCAAATATCCGCGAACAAAACTGTCAACTCTCGTTCGCTACTATCACCTAACTTCACTTCCTCGATACTTTCTTTTCCTAAATGGGTCAAAAAATCTCTTGGTATAAATTTTGCGTAAAATCGATTTGTTAATATAAACTGCTCGTTGATCGATTCAAATTCTTCTTTCAGGAGAATTTTTTTACGAAAGGTTCTAGCCGTACGAAGTGTCACAATTGTAGACTGAACGCCAAAAAATAAAAATACAGCAATTTGTGATAAGGACGATTCCCCTTCACCTGTGTAAGCAAGGAATACATCATATACAAATCCAAAAAATAAAATCAAATACCCTAGAAAGAAAATATGAGAATCTGGCAATCCTTTTGCCACCATTTGGTACAGACGAATTCCAAGAAAAACTGCATATACAATTCCTAACACTTGGAAGACAACTTCGAATTCTGTATAAAACTCTGGTTTGATAATGAGTCCGTATACTAAAATGAATTGTACGAAGGCACTGAAATATCGAATGAGTTTCGTTTCAATGAATCGAGGAAATAGTCCATCTACAAACCATAAAAACAAAATTCCCAAAACAAAAACGGATGCATACTCTACATAGATAACAAGTTCCCAAGGAATGTTTGGAAACATCGCATAAATGGTTTTGCTTCCTACAAATGGTAATCGAAACGCAAACACCAAACAAAAGAATCCAAAATAAAATGCCTCTCTTTGTTTGTTACGATAGAAAAACAATATAAAATGATACAATCCAAACATAAACAAGGCACCTGTCAGTGCAATGTCCATTGTACTCTCAGCTAAAATATAGTTTTGTACGGTTTCAGCTGTTCCAAAAATTGGTGCATTTGGCAATCCACCTTCTTTATGATGGAAATTACTTACTTCGATTTTAATTTGGATGTGATCCTTTGTAACAAAGGTAAAACTTTGTCCTTGTGCAGAAGGAATTGTTGTCTTTTTATCTTCACCTGGAAATCCAGAGAGTAATACTCGATTACCTGCCGTTATACGAAAGCTCGTCCTCACTTCTGGCAGGTATAACGAATAAATTTGTGATTCACTAGGGAGTAAAATATCAAGTAAGTAAGTTCCATATCCCTTCCCATCGATCATATTCGAACGTAAGGGAACATCATTCCAGAGTGATGGAACCGGGAGAAGAGTATAACTGGCATCAGGTGCCAATTCACCTAGTGTATGAGGATAAAATTTCCATTCCCCTTGTAGTTTGATTGCCTTTCCTGTTTTCCATGGAAAGGAACGAAGGTCTAACGTTCCAGACGTAACTTCCTTAGAAGGAGTCACAAGTTGGCATGCCACTGTGAGGAAAACGAGGCAAAGAGTGATGCGATTGAAGAGGGTCATCCCTATCCTTCAGAGACATTTCAGACCCTTATTTGGAAAGGAAGTTTTCAAAATGAAAAAAATAATATTTTTTAGTTTGTACGAAGTACTGAGTAAGCTATTATGTCTCTTAAATGGCACATTCCTCCGGTCCCAACAAAGCCGCACTGGCATACCAAATTTTAGGCCAATACTTACCGGATGAAGTGTTCGCCCATCTGACTGATGCCGAAATCGAGTCTCTACTTCTTAAGGTAGAAACCAATCCCTCTCCGACAAAAGGCCAAGAAAAGGACATCTTACTCTCGTTCACCCATTTCCTGCAAAAAAAGGGAATCCGTTCGAATTTGGTCCAAGGAAACCAACCGTTCCCTGGAGGAGGGAAACCTAACCCTACCATTTCGCAACAAAATGAGGCCGAATTGCCTTACCTTGGTACCCAGAATCCAAAGATTTCAAAACCTAACACGTTAGGGGGAAAACCAACAAATTCTGCCGAGTACCAAACCCCAAAAGCTAACTCTGCTGGTTCCTTTCCTGGAGGTATTCCAACAGGTGGCAATCCCGAAACAAACGAACTTTATTCCCTATTAGAAGAAATTCTCAAAGAAGAGGAGAACAAACGGTCTGGTCCACTCTGGCTAGAGTTGCCAAAATTTTCCGTCGAAATGCTCCAAAATCTCACACGGGATGAATCTCCCGAAGTGGTGGCAAGGGTTCTCAGTTTTTCGGACCCAGAATCAGCATCGGAAGTCCTTGCGGAATACCCAGAATCGCATAGAGAGGAGATCATTTTGGCACTTGCTGAAATTGACTACCACTCGGACAGGGAACGTGACCAACTCGATCGTTTCCTACGATTCAAAATGGAACTCATTGAGAAAAAAATGCCGGTTTCCAAAATCCGGAGCCGCAAAGCCAAAACCGCGGGGGAAATTCTCACTCGACTTCCTTTTTTGCCATCTCAAAATTTAATTGAACGAATTCAGAAAAAAAGCCCAGAATATGCCGAAACTATAGTAGAACACTACTTTCGTTTGGAAGACCTCCTTCATTTGGGAAGGACAAGTCTCACTCGTTTTTTTTCTGAGATCCATCCCCTTGTCATTGCTTGCGCATTGAAAGGTGTTGAGACCGAATTTCGTGACCAAGTGTATTCCAATTTGGAATCTTGGCTTGTGAAAGAGATAAAGATCGAATGGGATTCGTTAGGTCCTGTTTCACTGGCAGAGATTGAAGAAGCCCAAAAAGGGATCTTAGATCGTTTGCGGGAAGCAATGGATGAAGGCAAAGTGAAACTTTGGAGATTGAAGTAAGGATATGGCAAAACTAGTTTTTAAACCCATTCAAATTGCCGACTTACAAGAAGAAGTTGAAATCCAACTTCCTGATAAGTACAAAAAATTTCATAAAACAGACGAACAAGAAGACTTCGAGATAGACCAAGAAGGGAATATCATCGAACAATACCAAGGACCCTCGATCGAAGAGATCGAAGCGGAACTCCAAAGGTATCGCCAAGAAACAGAAGAACAAGTCCGCCAATTATTAGAAGACGCCAAAAAACAAGCGAAAGCCATTGAAGAAGAAGGTAGAACCAAAGCCTTCCAAATGGTTCAGGACTCTAAAGAAAAAATCAAATTAGAAGAAGATTCAGGTCGAGCAAAAGCAGAACAAATCTTAGATCGTGCGAAGATGGAAGTCGAACGTATGATCAAAGAAGCCGAAATGAAACAGGCTGAGATCGAACACGAAGCCTACCAAAAAGGATATGATGCTGGTCGTGAAGTTGGTTTTAAAAAAGGCCAAGGGGAAGTAAGACGACTCATTGACCGATTGGGAACTATCATTGGTAAAGCAATCGACATTCGTGAAGAGATGATCGCCGCTTCTGAAAAACAAATGGTGGAAATGATTCTTGTTATCGCAAGAAAAGTGATCAAAGACGAAATCATTGAACGTAAAGAAATTGTACTCAATAACATTCGTGAGGCGATGAAGCGAATCAAAGACCGTGACCGTATTGACATTCGTGTTAACTTCGCTGACTTAGAACTCACAACAGCACATAAAGACGAACTCATCAAACTGATGGAATCACTCAGAAAAGTAAACATCTACGAAGACTCTCGAGTCGACCGTGGTGGAGTGATCATCGAAACAGATGTGGGAGCAATCGACGCAAGAATTTCCACTCAGCTCAAAGAAATTGAAGAGGCAATTCGAAACGTAGAACCAATATGATTTCGAAAACCCGTTTTTCCCATTTTTTCCTCGGGTTCTTACTGTTTTTGTCACCAACTTTAGTAAGTTTGGTGGCAGAACCATGCGGAACCATGATCACATCCTTTGATAAACCAGTGGTTTTAAAAACAGATTGGTTATTTAGAAAAGGAGACAATTTAGATTGGCGTGATGAGTCAGTTGAAGAAAGTTTTTGGGTCAAACGTTCCGTTCCGGATTATGGAATTTCAAAAACAGAAAACCTAACAGGGTATCACTGGTATCGTTGTTCTTTTTATTTACCTGACAATTATACAACGCCGGTGGAACCAATTGCCATCCAATTGGGTAGAATTCGTGACATCGATGAGTTTTATTTAAATGGAACTTTGATTGATAAAACAGGAACAGTTTTACCTAGATTAGAAGTTGATTTTCAAAAAATCAGAATTTATTCTCTTCCTACACATTTACTCAAACCAGGTTTAAATGTGATGGCCATTCGTATTTATGCTGCCACAAACCTAAATGGATTAAAGGAAGCTCCCACAATTGCCAAAGAACGTTTGTTACGTGAGGCGGTATTCTCAAAAGAACTCTTTGCGATGGTTTGTGGTTACGTTTTTGTTTTTATGGGAATTTACTTTTTAGTAGGTTCCATTGTTCGCGGAAGAGCTGGGGAAAATTTCTTTTTTGCATTATTTTCAATTTTTATGGGAATTTATGTTCTCATCCGCACTCAACATAGAGACATTTTATTTGAAAGTTTCACTTGGTCGTATGTTGCAGAACTTTTAGTACTTATTTGTTTACCTGCTTTTTTCATAAACTTCATGCACCAATATTTAAAATTGAAACGTAACATTGTGTTACTTGTTTATGAAGTGTTTTTATCCGTACTTTTTATTATCACATTATTTTTCAGAAATCCAAAAACATGGATCTTGGTAATTGCACTCTTTAATTATGCATTACCAATTGCAATGGGACTTGTGATATACTTATTTATTAAAAATGGTAAAACAAATATTAAAAAAGTAAAATTTATCCTCATTGGGATCGCCTGTTTACTACCTACAATATTAATCGATAGTTTGTCCGCTTTGGAAATCATCATTTCCATGCCAGGTACATTATACTTGGGTTTTTTAATTTTTCTTGTGATGATATCTATCCAATTATCAAACGATATAGTCATCGGATTGGAAAATTTTATAGAACAAGAAAAAGAACTCATCCAAATGGAAAGAGTCAAAACTGGATTTCTCATCAACTTATCTTCCGAATTTAAATCGGGAATGGAAAAAATCAAATCCGCGATTGAGAATATTACTACCAATCAAAGTAAATCTATTGTGAAAGATGTGGTCAAACCATCTGCCAAAAAAGCCGCTAAGAAAAAATCAAAAGTTACGAACACAAAACATATTGGAGATCCAGTTAAACAAGCAGAAGATCATATATCTTACATGAGTTATATGGTGGAGGAAGCAATTTTATTGAGAAAACTGGAAGAACGAACTTATATTCCATTTTATGAAAGTTTCTCAGTATTGGAGTTGGTAAAAAACTGTGTTGCCAGTGTAGAAAACCATTTGGGCCAACATCGAAAAAATACCTTTATTGATATTAAACCAAATGATTTAGAAATTTATTTTCCAAAAGAATTGTTATTCTGTATTTTAAGAAATTTGGTGGAGAATGCATACCAATACACGGATCCTAAAACAGACATTCATATTGAATTTTTCAATAGAGATGGATATCATCAATTGATTGTGATGGATGAAGGTATGGGACTTAGTCAAATAGAAATGGAAACTATTTTTCAAAAATTTGTCCGAGGTTATCGAGACAAAAAAAATGATATCCCTGGCGCAGGAATTGGTTTAACTTTAGTAGAGGCTTCAAGCAACTTTTTATCAGGAACCGTTAGTTTAAAATCAAGCGAAGGAATGGGAGCAAAGTTCACAATTCGTATCCCAGAAAAACCAAAAAAATGATATCCTTACCATTCTGTCGCATTATTCTATTTTGTTTTTGTTTCATTTCACTTAATTGTTCACGTACAACTGACGAATCAACCGTTGTATTAAAGTTAGATGGTGAAGATTGGGGAATCTATTTTAATGATAGTGCAGATTTATTAAATCCAGAATTTAATCCAAATAATTTGGACATTACAAGTGTTCCTAACAATTTCCGAAATTTAAATAAATCCTATAGAGGTTCAATATGGATTCGGAAAAGTTTTGAAATTACTACAGAACAACACCAAAAGTCATTAGCCTTACAATTAGGGAAAGTATACCAATCGGATGAGGTTTTTGTCAATGGTGTGTTAATAGGTAAAAACAATTCTGCTTTTGGCAAAGATCCTGAAGAATATTCGTTTGGAAGGCCTAGAATCTACCCTATTCCACATGATTTATTACTCGAAGGAGAAAATGTTTTAATCATCAAAATTGATTCATCACTATCTACATCTGCAGGGATCATTACTGGGCCAATCCGAATTGTAACTTACGAAGAAGCAATTAACGGAAATTTATATGATTCACTTGTCGAACTAATTTTCGTAGGTTTTTATCTATTCATTGCTTTGTTTTTCTTTATTAACTTTTTTAACCTAAGAGAGAATAAAGAATACTTAAGTTTCAGTGTATTGGCGCTTATCTTCTCAGGATATGAATTATGCAAAAACGAAGTTAGATTTTTGATCTTCAATCATTTTGCAATTTTAAAATTCCTGGAATATTCATTTTTACTTATATTGCCTTATGGTTTTATCAAATTCATCCAAGATTTTTTCGAATTAAAACCATTTAAGTACCAAAGAATTTACCTCTTTTTTCAATTTTTCTTTATCCTTGTATTTCTCATCATCCAAAATCCGGTGTTTTGGTATAACTTCATTGGGTATTGGGATATTCACTTACTTGCGGTGATTGGTTACGCAATTTATGTAACGATACTAAAATTCCGTGAGCAAAAAAGAGGATCAACAATCCATTTATTGGCTCTTGTTTACCTACTCTATTCAATTCTGAAAGAGATTTTAATTGAAAGAGGATATTTAAACTCACCATCTTCACTTGAAACTAGCTTTTTAGTGTATTTAATTTTAATGACCCTTGCGTTGCGATTTCAGTTTTTGATGATGAAACGAAAACTCCAAAATCGATATGACAGATTAAAAGAAGCCGATTCACTCAGAGAAAAGATTTTCTTTTATATGGACGCAATGATCTCAGGCCCATTAAAATTAATGAAAGATAAACTTTCAGAGTACAGAGAATCTACTCAAAAAACAAAAGATAAAAATTTAGTAAAAGAAGTGATTGAAGTCCAATCGTCAATTGACAACGTCATGGATGATATCATTGAACTTTCAAGATTGGAAGTACTAAAAGAAGTCCCATTTAAAGAACAAGTAAATTTTGTATCCTTTATCAATGATGTAATTCCAGAAGATGACATTACATATTCAATTAAAGTAAATCCAGAAACTGAAATTCTTAATAGTTTAGATTTAATTAACTCTGTTGTAGTGAGGCTAGTGGACTTTCCTCCATTTAAAGAATTTAATCATAATGATTTAATCATCACCCAAGATTTAAAGGGGAATGTTCATTTTAGGTTCTTATTGTTCCACAGTAATTCCAAGGTGGCACAAAAATTATACAATGAATTGTCCGAAAATTACAACCAACTCACCCCAATTAAAGTAAAATGGGCAATTATTTTAGAAATTGTACGTTTGTTAGGCGCAAAAATCGACTTTAAAATCATCAAGAAAAAATATCTAAAAATCGATTTGGGAATCTCAGCAATTGTTCCTGTTTCAGAATTACAACCCATCAAAGATTCAACTTCAGTTGGGATACAAAACCAAACCTCAAAAAAATCAGAAAAAGAGGATTGGAGAGTCACTTTAAAAAGAATTTGGAAATTTTTAAAGGAAACAGAAATTAAAATTCCTAACTTCAAAAAGAAGAAATAAATCGATTGTTTCAATGATTATTAAATACATTACGAAACCTAGTCCTGAATCATTAATGAAAGCCTTTGTTGGATGTAAGGAACTAACATATGATAAAGATGAATTTTTATTTCATGCCGGTGATGAAGTCACTCACATGGATCTTCTTGTCAATGGTGACTTACAGGTTTTTAAATATGATGGAAATATGAATGAAGTAACTCTAACTTTTTTCAGACCAGTATGTATTGTGGCCGAATGGGCTGTTATCCAAGGAATTCCTTATCCAGCGTCTGCAAGGTTTACAAAAAAAAGTACGATCTTTCGGATGCCACTTTCTGAAGTCCAAAATCGACTAAATTCTAATATTGAACTTAACCACATTCTAATGCACTCATTGATGAATAAAATCGAGACTTTAAACTTGGCAATTAATCGTGGTCTCACCATGGATGCAATGCAAAGAGTAGCTCATTTTCTATTTTATGGAACACCCGATTCCCTTGCCTTAAAACAAACACAGATGGCATCCTTACTTTACTTAAGACCTGAAACTTTCTCAAGGATATTAAAACAACTGAAAGACCAAGGACTTGTTGATACGCAAAAAGGTGAGATCACAATTTTAGACAAGGAAGGTCTTTTGAAAATTTTAGCTTAGTACTTGATTTGTATCAATGAAATGATACTCCTTTCAGATAGTATTAACGTATGAAACAATCGTTTTTTCAATACAGTTTCTGGAATACAGCGTTTCGCCCTTTTTTTTGGTTTGGCTCAGTTTTCGGAATCCTAGTCATTTCAATTTGGTTATTCATACTTTCGAATATTATTAAAAATCCAATTCACATCAACGCCATTCACTGGCATTCCTATGAAATGGTATTCGGTTTTACGAAAGCCATTGTATTGGGTTTTTTGTTCACTGCCGTTCAAAATTGGACAAATTCAACCATTCTAAAAGGGAAAAGTTTATTCTACTTATTAGTTTTTTGGTTACTTGGAAGATTTTCATTCTATTCGTTCGGTTTTTTAAGTTACCTTTCTTTTGGATTTGATATCTGTTCGGATATCCTGGTCATCTATCTACTTGTTCCAAAGTTGATTGTTCCTACCCAAAAACACAACAGACCCATTTTATACCATTATGGACTTTTTACAATTTTTCATATTCTGAGTGCTCTATCTGCTTATTCCATTTTAGATCCGGAGAAAACATTACTTTTTATCCATTTAAGCATCTTTGTTGTTTTATTTTTGATACTCATCATAGGCGGACGAGTTGTTCCTTTTTTCTCTGGGGTCGTAATCCAAGGTTATTCTTTTAAGCGAATGCCAAAATTAGAAACATTTCTAATCTATCTTCCATTTATCTTTTATCTGACAAAACTCATACAATCATATTTAGATGTATATTTTTTAAGATCACTTTCCTACTTACAAGGAACAGGTTTCACTGTTTTTGGAATAATTTCTTTTCTTGTTGGATTTTCATTATTTACCTTAAATACAATTCGTTACATTTCATGGAAACCATGGAAATCCTACCAAAGGCCTATCCTTTGGATTTTGTACTTAGGTTACTTTTGGGTATGCCTTGGATTTTTACTCTATAGTTTAACAGAATTGAATCTATTTCCAATTTCATCAGCAATCCATAGCCTAACAGTTGGTGGTCTTGCCGTTTTTATTTATGGTATGATCACAAGAGTGAGTTTGGGCCATACTGGTAGGACCATCGTTGCATCTCCACTCACTGTTTTTTGCTATGTCCTCTTAAATGTAAGCGTGGTGATTCGAGTCTTTTTACAACTGTTCAACCAATACAAATATGCATATTACCTCTCTGGAATTGGTTGGATTCTGTGTTTTGTTTTCTATGTTGTCCAGTATACAATCATTCTTTATTCACCTAGACCTGATGGAAAACCTTCTTAAGCGAAAGAGTTGAATTTAATTCTATTTCTCATTCACTCTTAACTCTTAATGGCTCTTTTAAAAAATTCCTGTAATGAATCGAGGAGCCTTTCTGGATGGAATAACATTTGATAACTCGCGTTTCGCATCATTGCGGGGATAGTTGGTTTTTCCTCTGTTCCTATCGCTAAAGTATACACTTGTACACCGTTTAACATACATTCACCCACTGCTTTATTCACATCCTCAATTCCATACTTACCTTCATACTGGTCATAATCATTTGGTCTTGCATCAGTAATTAAAATGATCCATTTTTGTTTGTATCCGGAATCTTTTAAGAGTGAATTTGTATGACGAAGTGACGGACCCACTCTTGTGTAACCGATGGGAGACAAAGGGCCTAATCGATCTCTGACTACCTTCCAAGATTCGTTCATTTGTTTTAAGTGGATAAACTGATTGTGATTTCTAGTACGAGAATAAAAACCTGCGATACCAAATGGAATTTTCAATTCTTCTAAACACTCAGAAAACAGTAATAAACTTTCTCTTTCCACATCCAAAATTCGTTTATCGTGAATCCAAGAATCGGTAGACAAACTTAAATCCATTAAAAAGTACAATCCTAAATCGGATACATCTCGAATTGGATTCATATAGATTGCTTCTGAGGGGCTCTTTTTAGCCATTAAATCTGCATAACGATCAACGAGTGCATCTAAGTCTATGTCAGCACCCGCAACCAAACGTTTTTTAATACGGGTTTGATTGAGTAATGCGGTCATTTTTTTCTTTAATAATAATAGGGTGCGGTGTTGTCTTTCTAAAACTCCGATTGCATAAGAAGAATCCAATGTTTTTGGAAATTCCTCAACCACAGAACAGTAATTAGGTTTGTATTGTTTTTTTTTGTAATCCCATTCTGGATATAAATAGGGTTTTTCCTTACTAGTGTCTTCCAAAATTTCCAACAAGGTTCCTGCACCTGATTCACTTGTCCTTGTAGTATGAACGGGATCTTCTGTACGAATGATATATTCTAAGTTGAGTTCCTCGAGAGCCTCCTCTTCTTCCATATCTTCTTCGCCATCAATGTCTCTCCATTGCCCGTCAAACTCTTCTACAGTTTCAATTTTTTCAAAATTGTGGCCAAGTGTATATTCTTCAATTTTTTTCTCATCCACCTCCAGTAATTCTGCTTCACTAGGATCTAACTTTTGTTTGGATTCTTTCGATTCCATTTTTTGTTTCTGTTTATCAGAAATAAAATCTTTACCAACAGGAAAGTTTATCTTGGAATTGGAAATTGAAGTGTTTGCATGATAAAAACAGGAAACAATTTTTTGGTATTGTTTTGGGTCCTTTTTTCTAAGCATCAATCGATCCTTTCGAATTTCTTTCCAATTAAAATAAGCACCAGGATATCGTTTTAGAAAAGAACGAAATAATTGATAAAAAGTTTCCTTAACCAAACTGGTTTTGATTGTATGTTCTTCTTTTAAAAATGATAAATACGCAAGTAGAATCCGTATTTGAATCTTAGATTCCCTTTCAGTTAAATACCAATAAATGGTTTCTGGAAATTTAAGAAAATTTTCCCCAAGGGAGATGAATTCAACACCATACACAATGGAGGTTGTTTCTTTTCGTAAAGTTTGTAGATAACGAACGATTTTAGTTTCTTCCGTCTCCATACGATATGGATAGTATGGACTTGGAGGTGTAAGTTTTGTTTTAAGTTTTTTCCAAAGTTTATGACCTTGGTAGAATACAAACTGATCCCATTCCAAAATAAATTCCTAAAAGATTAAATCAAAACTATCTTGTAAGGCAGTCACTGTATCTTCATCATCTGATAAAGGCAGTATGATCGCAGTACGACCCGCAAGGCGAGATGGTAGGCCTTTCCCAATCAGCTTAGCACATGATACAAGCAAACGTGTCGATACTGTTTCCGCAAGTCCCAACTCTGGTTTTTTCCTGACTAAATTTGCAAATTGCACTAATTTTTTCGAAACGGAATCAGAAATGCCTGTTTCCCCGATAATGATCTTTTCTTCCACAGATGGCTTTGGATATGGAAAATCCATACTAAGGAAACGTTGTTTGGTGGAAGGTTTTAATTCTTTAAACCCTTTTTGATAACCAGGGTTATAGGAAGCTACGAGTAAAAAGTTTGGATGTGCGATGATTTCTTCGTTTTTTCTTTCAATGAATAATGTCCGTCTATGGTCTGTTAATGAGTGAATGGTCACAAGAGTATCTGGTCTTGCTTCTGCAATTTCATCCAAATACACAATTGCACCCTCTTTGACACCCGTGGTAAGTGGACCATCCATCCAAACAGTATCTGCCCCTTTGACGATAAATCGTCCCACTAAATCCACTGCGGATGTTTCATCATTGCATAAAATCGTAATGAGTTTACGGCCCATTTGGTGTGCCATAAACTCCAAAAATCTAGATTTTCCAGAACCAGTAGGTCCTTTTAACAAAAGCGGCAGAGTATTCTCCGCCGCCATTTGAAAAATTTCCACTTCCTTACCAGTTGGTTCGTAATAGGGAATTTTTGTTGTTAACATACGTTAGTCTATATCACCTACATTTTTACCAACCGCTTCATTGGAAGGAAGACCATGTCTAATGAAATCAACAATGAAATATGTGATTCCAATTGTAAATAATGTAGCTGCAAGTAACATTCCGATAAAATGGAACACGATTTCTTTTTGTACCACTAGAAAGTCCATTCCCAATTTACGTTCTAGATACACCTGAGTGATCCCTGCCACTGCCAACGCTCCAGTCATTCCGACCATTCCAATATTGGATGCCCAGAATGCTAAATATCCAGACATACCAGTGAATAGTTTACGACCTGTCATGTTTGGCATTGCATAGGAAATGACAGCTAACACTAACATTGCGTAGGCTCCCCAGAAAGCAAGGTGACCGTGCATTGCTGTGATGAGAGTTCCATGTGTCCATTGGTTAACCGATGGCCAAGTGTGTGCAAAACCAAGAAAACCAGCACCAATGAAAGACATCATCGCACTTCCAAGTGTCCAATAGAGTGCAATTTTGTTTGGATGGTCTTTTCCTTTTTTGCGATACATATTGAGAGCCCAAATCGCCATTCCGAGGAACGCAAGTGGTTCTAAGGCAGAAAAAATTCCACCGACCATAAGCCAATACTTAGGAGTTCCTATCCAGTAGTAGTGGTGGCCTGTTCCTAAAATTCCAGAAAGGAACGTGAGACCAACAACCACATACAACCATTTTTCAATGACTTCCCTGTCCACACCTGTAAGTTTGATGAGTAAAAATGCTAAGATACCACCCATGATGAGTTCCCAAACTCCCTCTACCCAAAGGTGAACAACCCACCATCGAAAGTAAGAATCCAAGGTTTGGTTATCGAAATAAATCATACCTGGGAGATAAAGTAAGGCTGCACATAACAGACCAAAGAATAATACTAGTTGTGTTGTACTCCTTTTTTTGGCCTCCCAAATGGTCATGGCAATATTGAATAAAAAGGTAAGAACGTTGACAACGACAAGATAATCAAGTGGCCTTGGAATCTCTAAAAACTTTCTACCTTCCCACCAATTAAAGTGGAATCCAATGATGGCAACAACACCCACCACAATCCAAGATATAAGTTGGATGTATGCGAGTTTGACACTGTACAATTCACGATCAGATTCTTCAGGAATGATGTAATAAGCAGCACCCATAAATCCTGTTAATAACCATACAACTAATAAATTGGTATGTGTTGCACGAGCTGTGTTAAATGGAATGTAATCATGTAATCCATCAAAACCAATCCGAGCAAAACCCATGATAAAACCATAAACGATTTGTAAAGATAAGAGTAACATACAAGTTGCAAAGAACCAATATGCGACCTTTTGTGATTGGAATCTCATTGTTTCTCCTTATTTTAATGCAGAAAGGTAAGTAACTATATCCTTTCTTTCTGTATCACTTAACGGCAACTTTGGCATGTTAGTTCCCGGTTTGATTACTTGTGGATCAATCAACCATCGGTTGAGATAATCGACATCAAACTTTGATCCTACATGATCAAGTGCAGGTCCTACATTTCCTCCCTTGCCACCTACTGCGTGACAGGCGACACATAATTGAGAAAACTTTTCTGGTTGAGAAACTTTCACAACGCTGGAAGTTGTTTGTGGAGGTACGGCAGTGGTTATAGAACCAACTGGGATATTTGGTTTTGGTGGCCAACCATTGGCATCAATTTTACCAACCCAATCTAGAAATGCGATGACTTGGCCTTTTTCTTCTTTAGTAAAATTGTATTTCACCATCTTACGTTCACCAGGGAACATTGCTTGTGGATCATCTAAAAATACGTCGATCCAGCTAACTCCCCTTCTCTCGACCACTTTAGTCAAATCAGGCGCATAGTATGCTCCCTCTCCAAGTAAGGTATGGCAACCCATACAATTGTTTTTTTCCCAAATCTCTTTCCCTTTCAGCACATCTTCTGTTAAGTTTTGCGCATTGGTACGGGTATCGTTTTGTCGCAAGGTATCAATTGTGAGGAACACAAAGATAGCACCGAACAAAAAAGTTCCACCCAGAAAGAATGCCCTTGCTTGCGATTTTGAAAGCATCCTTACCTCCTTTTTTCATTTTACAAATGTAAGTGCAGATTGTACAAAATGCCTTGATTCTAATCAAGTTCTAAATAAAAATCCTGTGTTAACATACGTAAGACACCGAATGGAATTGATTATGAATAAGAATTAGAATCATTTAAATAACTAAAAGAGGTAAATTGAGGGGAAAACCGGACAATTTGAACGTTTTCCCGAAATTTTGGAACCTTTTGAATCCCTTATGGATTTGAATTTACTTGAATATTCGATTATTTTAATTTTCTATAGTAACCAAGGAGAATTCATGAACGAAACTACTATCGAGGAAAATGATTCAATTTGGTACCCACCTGGGGGAATTCTCATTTGGCTCATCGTATTTGTGGAAGTAATCACCTTCTGTATGGGGATTGGATCCTTAGTGTATGACAAAACTCAAAATCCAGATGGTTTCCAAACCATGCAAAAACTTCTGCACAGAGAATTTGCTTTTTGGAATACAATTTTCCTATTAACAAGTGGATTTTTATTAGCCATAATTGTTTATGCAAAAGAAAACAATAAGGAGACCCAATTCCTTTATGTTATGTTAGGTGCAATTCTTTTCGGATTGGCTTTTTTGTTCCTCAAAAGTCTCGAGTTTTATGACAAATGGACTTTAGGTTATACCTTAGATACGAGTATATTCTTTAGTTACTATTGGTTACTCACAGGTTTTCATTACTTACACGTAGCAGTAGGAATCATCATCTTATCAATTGTTCTTCTCAACCGAAAAACCATCACCCTTTTGAATTTGGAAGCGGGGGGAATTTTTTGGCATATGTGTGATTTGATCTGGCTTATCCTATACCCAGCATTGTATTTGATCCAATAAGGAAGAAGGTTTTATGTTACGAATTGTATTTACTTATATGATTTTACTCACAATCGTATATCTATCGTTTTACGGGATGGGGTCGTTTGTACCAAGTAATTGGAATTTGATACTGATGAGTGCGATCAAATTCCTTTTGATATCCTATGTATTTATGAATTTAGTACGAGCCCATTTTTTTTGGAAGTTGATTTTCTCAACTTTGATTTTTGTGTATTCATTTGGGATCTGGTATTTCACTTAAAAATGATCCCAAATGGGAAACGAATGTGATTTTTGAGGCAAATTTCCTGGTCGATTCAAAATGACCACTTGCATCCCTGCTAAACTTGCCGCATCCGCTTCTTCCACAATGTCTGTAAAAAAACGAATTTCACTTGGAAGTGCAGAGAGTGTATTCGCAATTCTTAAATAACTTTCTTTTTCCCGTTTTCCACCTACCGCTGTATCAAAATAAGAAGTAAAATACTCACGCAAATCACCTAACACCGAATATTGATAAATTAAAACTTGAGCTTCCACGGATCCAGACGAATACACATGGTTTTTTTTTCCTTCTTGGATGGATTGTTTTAAAAATTTGGGAACATCTTCATAGACTGTACTTTTGATCTCATGAGACTCATAACCATCTTTCCAAATTTTTCCTTGTACTTCTTTTAAGGGACCAAATTTACGATCTTTCTCAATGAGATATTCAAAATATAAGGAAACCATATCTTTGGAAAGTTCCTTTGGTATTTCATTGGCCGAGTTTCCCATCGTAAATTTTTGAATGAATGACGGTTCATGGAATAAAAAATCTTTATGGTATTCTATTTGTATTTCTTTCCATTTCTCGTCCGAAAACTGATAGTTTTTTAAAAAGGAATGGATTCGTTTTTTTGCATAAGGAAAAAGAATCTCATGGACAAAGGCAATTGGTGCCGTTGTCCCTTCGATATCGAGTAAGTTATGTTTGATTTGCATTTTATTTATTTGTTTTCAATTTATGAATGAATCCAAATTAGGAAACACTCTGTTTCATTAACAAATGCATTGTTTTTTCATCTTTTTCATAATTGAATAAAACCAAAAACCAAGCTAAGGCACATGGAATCCAAAATAAAATTGAGATGGAAAGAGCAAGACCTCTATCCGGTGTGAGTCCAAGAATCACTGCTGACATAACAGGACCAAGACCTTTTCCTAAATCATCCGTTAGGTTGTATATTGAAAAGATTGCACTTCTCGATTTTGGTTCATTTACATTGAGTAAAACAGCTCTAACATTAGGGCCAGTGACTGAGATCATAATTCCTGTTAATACATTGAGACCAATAAAGAGTCCCATGTGCGGAACGATATCAAACGAATATAACAAAAGGATAGCCGGAAATACTCCAAAGAAAGTAGTTCCCATACATAATAATGGTTGGTATGTTTTTTTGATATTGTATAAAAATTGCCCAAGCACTCCACCAAAAAAAGTTCCAATAAAAATTCCAATCGCAGCGAATGTAATCATACCAGCGGAAACTTCTTTTGTTAGGTGATATGTGTGTTCATAATAATCTGCTAAATAAACAAAAAATACACCCCAAGGGATACAGCCAGGAAGTCCTTGTAAAAAGGCACCTAGATTTGTTTTGTTTTCGAATAGTAATTTAAAGTCTTTTAAAGTGATTTTGTGAGAAAGTTCATCGGCACCCACTTCTTCTGCTCCACCACGTTTTGGTTCTTTACAGAAAAATAAATAAACAGCAACGAAGAGAAACGAAGGTGCAGACATGTAAATAAAAGAGGTCCTCCATCCATTTATGGGATCTGCTCCACCCAATATACCACCTAACAACTGACCTACTCCCACCCCAAGTCCCATTGCTAAAGATACGTACCCAGTTGCAATGGCTCTGGATTGGCTGGAAAAATAATCTCCAATCAAACTAAAGAGTAATGGGAAAATTCCGCCTAGTCCAAATCCACACAATGTCCTTAAAATTAAAAACTGATCGAAGTTCTGAGCATATGCAGTTAAAAAACATGGAATTTCACCTAATAGAACAGTCGCAACTAACAAATGTTTACGAGAAAATGCTTGGGAAAGATACCCCATAGACAATGAAACAAGTCCACCCAAGATAAAAAACAAAACAGGAATGATTCCACCAAATTTCCAATCAACTTCATTTGGATCTGTAATCCCTAAGGAAGCTCCAATGTTTTTCATATTGGGAGCAATTAAGTTTTGATCGCCAAACAGAAAGAAGGCCATACCTAAAATCATCCAGAAGGCTAAAATCCCTCTTGGGCCATGGTTCACAAGTTCTGCAAGACCAAAAAACCGAAGATAGGTGGTTTCTTGTTTTGTTTTTTTTTGGTTCATAAATTGTTTTTCCTTTCTGATTGTTTGCGATAGACAAAAATAAAAGACAGTGTGAATAAAAGTCCTAAAAATCCAACGATTGCAAAGGTAGATAAATCCCAACTCGTAAGGATAGATCCATTCCAAATTTCTGGGTTTGGAGAATTTGCCATTGTAGGAAGTGCCTTTCCTCCAACAAAACGAAATTCAACCATTGTTCCAAATTCGAGTGCATTTAATACATAAGCACTGAGACCTTTTGGAACATCTTTATCTAATTTCACCACAGGTGTTTTTTCACCTGTTTCCACCACCATATCTTGTGGTTTTACGAAGATAGGATATTTACCGTTTTCTGATTCAATTAACATTCGTTCGCTGAATGAATCTTCAGAGTTTGGGATCAAATAAGAAACTTGTAGTTCGGAACTTCCAGGTAAGACAGCTCGGTCCAAAATTCGTCCGCCATTTGGACCATCTGGTACACCAAGAGGAATGGCTATTTTACTACCTGGTTGTTGGAGTTGTGCCATAATTTCCGTTGCTTCTTTCGCAACCGAATATTCCAATGCACCTGACTTTGGATCATACGACTTTGGTGGATTACTAACATTATCGATGAGGAACAATTTAAAAATACGTAGACCTTTTTTCTCTCGCATAACTTGCATTAAGCTTTTAATTGCTATTTGTTTTCGGTCTGCCCCTGAATCATACACGGTTATTTCTTGAGGAGAAGTACGAAACTTAGTGGTTGGCGGAATCATTTTATTATAATTTGCGCCTTGGTACTGGACCTGCAAAAGGATGGGTGCACCTTCAGGTAAATCCATTTCGGGGAATTTAAATTTGCCAGACTGTGGCCCAATTTCTCCGAGTGGAACCATTGCTCCTTGTAAAGCCATCATCCGAATCGAATCAGCCTTTCCAAATCCTCTTGTTGTACCGTTTTGAATGGTTCCAAAGATGGAAATTTTTTCCGCATAACTTGCGCTTGAGAGAAGAAAGAGGACCAAATAGAGAATACAATTGCTACGAAACATTTTGATACTTTTTCTCCTCCTCTCGGTTCCAATCCAAGTGAAAAAACGAAAGTTTTTAAAAATTTAGAGGCGACAAGAGAGGGTACTGGACATAATGCTTTAGATAGGAAAGGAAAACCTGGCTACATGAAGCAATTGAGCGAAATCGTTCACAATTCCTCAAAAGACGAGAGAGATATACTACTAGAATACCAAAATATCGATGTTTCCAAGTTAGAAACATTGAATGTTTTAGGAATTCCAATAGACAATGTCACAACAGATGAAGCGATTGCGAAACTTTTCCGCGTGCTTGAAAAAAAAGAAGGCATGCACCATGTTTTATTCTTAGATCCAATCAAACTGATGAGGATGCGCCCTAAAAAATCGCTCCACCGTATCGCTGAAAAAGCAGGTACGATTTTAGTAGAAGGGGCAGGAATTGGTTGGATGACAAAGGGTCGATTAAAAGAAAGAGTCACACCAATTGCAGTGATGATGGACCTGATCCGACTTGCAGAACTCAAAGAGTTCACAGCCTTTATCTTTGGCGCAAAAGACGAAATCGTAGAACGTATTTATTTTAATCTCACAAGGCACTTTCCGAAAGTTCGTATTGTCGGTAGGCACGCAGGCCATTTAGATCGCCAACGTGAAATGCGAGTGAAAGAAGCCATTCGTAAAACTGGACCTGATATCATTTTCCTTGCTATGGACTTCCCTGAACAAGAAATTTGGATTGAAAACAACACTGGTTATTTTGGTAAAGCTGTTGTGATTGGTGTAGGTGGCGCCTTAGATATGTTATCTGGTGCTGACAAAAAAGCACCTGAATGGTTCAAGGAAAGAGGTTTAATTTGGTTGTGGCGCATCATTGCAAGACCATACCGAATCCGACGTATGTGGGAAACGTTTTACTTTCTATTACTTGGAATTCGCGAACGTTTTCGCAAACAATAACGTTTATTTTTTAATCTGAGCCAATCGATCTAGCGTAGGAGCTAACCAGTCTTCTAACAATGGTTCTCTATCTAGTTTGGCTCTAGCAAAAACCAAATCCTTATTCGAATTTGCAATTTCGCTTACGGAACCTATTTTACGTGCTGTTTCCATTGCTTTCCAATAGTATTTGAGTGCATTGATGGTATCTTGTTTTTTCTCATACACTGCACCTATATTATTGTAAAGAGCCGTTAATGTCTCATACACTTCTCTATGATCAGAGTTTTCAGTGTCAATTCGACCAAGGCTTTGTTCCTTCAGTTCAAAATCATCCTTTAACTTCAGATAGTTGCCAAGTGCTGCATTGTATTGTCTTGTATAATAAAATGCATTTCCCTTTCCAAAGAGTAAGGTAGGATTATTGTATATATCTTCTTCTGGGAGTTCTGCCCAAAAATCTAAACTTTGTGCAAAGTCACCATGGTTATAATCAATCCAACCCAAATAATAATAACATTCTCTAACTATCTTTGGATCTTTGGAAATATCACGGTCAAGAGCTGCGAGAAATGATTCACGCGCCATAAAAAGACCATTTCGTCTTTCTTTTTCTTCATAAGAAAGAGTTCCTATACTTCGTTCTGGATAGATTTTTTTGCCAGGAAACTCTCGTATGTTGTCTGTTACGTTGATCCCTGCTGCTTCCAAAAATTGAATTTTGCCTAAGTTAAACGAAATCCTTCCTGGACTTCCTTCGAGTAAGGTTTCGTCTTCGTCCCTTTCTCCCAATCGATCACGATAGTTTTGGTATCGATCATCTGCTTCTTTTAAAAGTTTAACAGCTTCATCATAATCTTCAGTTTGGATATAATATTCAGCCATAAGTAAAACTGCCAAATAATGTCTGATATCATAAGTTGATGCTAATTCTAATTGTTTTAGAGCACGAGCTGCTTCTTCTTTTTTGAAATAAAAACGTGCTCTTTGGTAATACCCTTCCGCAAATTTTGAACCACCGTCTTTGCCATAAGCAATGTTTAGTAGGTATTCTACGTTATCATCAATCTCCATTCCTGTGACTTGGTCTTCAGGATTGATGTTGTATTTGATTCGTACTTCTTCAGAATCTAAATCAATATAAAAGGAAGCAAGTTTTGCCAAAACAAATAGTGAAAGTTCGTCTTCAATGTTTAAAGCATTACGAACTTGTCTATGGTGGTTTAAAACATATTGTGGGTTTTTGTCACGTTTCCACATTTCAATATATGTAGATAAAATTCCACCGTGTCCAATTGGATTTTTTGGATACTTTTCAATGATATCGTTATAGTATTTAACAGCCGTTCCAAACTCTTCTTTGTTATAGAAAATTTTTGCAATACCAGCAATGGCATCAACATTATCAGGGTCTCCCCCATCGGTAAACACTCGTTTGAAGTATTCGATGGCGAGATGATCATTTTTGTATTTTTTGCGATTACTTCCAGGTGGAACTTCTATAAAGTCTTTTCTGTGAAAGGAATGAAAGGTTCCGAGTGCAATATAAGTATCAATATCATGGACATTGTATTTGAGGCGAGATGCAATGTAGGCACCTGCTTTTAAAACCTTTCTTGGAACTTTATCTTGAGAAGTTAAATAAAATGCTAATTCGGGAAGTGGTCTTCTACCTGCAGTTTCGACACCTGCATCATTCCATTCCGTTTTTTTTGCAAAACTGATGTTTGGAACTTCTTTACGATTTTCCCAAGCACGTTTATGTTCCTTGTCTTCTGGTTCATAACCAAAATCGGGTTCTACCTTTCCAAAACATTTTTCAAACGCTCTTTCATACAAACCAGCTTTCGTATATGCAGTACAATATTTATTCAAAAACTCTAAGTTATGTGGGAAAATCTCTTCCCCTTTGATAAAATAATTCTCAGCATCAGCGAGTAATTTTTTCTTTTCTAAGGCATCAGTTTCATAACTGTATTCTTCTATTTTTTCAAGTCCAAGAGCATACTGCGCTTTAGCACGGTAAGGAACGATTACATACTTCCATAAAGTAACAATTCCAAATACCAAAAAGATAGCTGCAGCAGAAGATAAAATTGTCCTTCTGACTAACTCACGTTTACGAGCAGCACCTTCCTTGGTGTAAGCATCTTTACTTGCAATGATGGGAACTCCATCTGCCGCAAATTTTCCACTAGAATCACTGAGTTCCACACGTTCGCCAAGAAGGCCACTTAAGAAACTTGCAATGTCTTCCGGTTTTTGTTGAGCTTTGATAAGCTCAATGATTTCTTTTTGGTTCCGAACAGGAATGCGTTGGTTGACTATCGCATCAATAATGGTTCGTCTTAATTTTGGAGGATACCGAAGTAACTCAGACTGAATGACCGCAAGTTCTTCATCCGTTAAACTGGATTCAAGAGATTCTTCTGGTTCTTCCTCTTTGCCAAGTGACATGAGGTCTTCTTCAAATCCACCTGGGCCTTCATCATTTCCACCAAAATCATCCATGGCAGAAACAGGCATATCATCGATGGATGGTGCTAGGTCATCAAATGAAGGAGCGGCTAAATCATCATCAAGACTCGGTGGTTCCATTCCCACACCCAAGTCACCAAATGGATCATCAAATCCGCCACCTATATCTGCAGGTTCTGGTTCTCTAGCAGAAGTGGATGGTGTTTCCATACTTCCAAAAGGATCATCTTCAAAATCGGCACCAACATCGGAAGCGGCTGGAGTGGATCCCATATCGGCAAATGGATCGTCACCAAACGAAGATTCGCTGGAAGAAGCAGGTGTGGAAAGATCTCCAAACGGATCATCACCCGAAGGGACATCAGAGGAAGGAGAATCTAAACTTGCAAAAGGGTCATCCCCAAAACCAGCACCCGAATCTGCATCGGATGGGGTAGATCCCATATCAGCAAAAGGATCATCACCGGAAGGAGTTTCAGCACCAGATCCAAAATCAAAATCATCACCAGTGCCTTGTGGTTCTTCCGAACCTGAATCAAATCCAGCAAACAAGTCTTCGTCGGTTGTTTTAGGAATTGAATCGTCATCGCCCCCTAAATTGGCAAAGGGATCGTCACCAATTTCTGGAGCCTTTGTTTCTTCAATAGGTGCTTCATCAATTGCATCTAAATTGGCAAAGGGATCATCGGTACTTGCCTCAGAGTCACTGGGAGAACCAAGGTTTGCAAATGGATCGGTATCGTCACCCGCAGGTGTAGAAAATGGATCCTCATTCCCAGACGTAACATCTGAGGGGGCATCCATTCCCAAATCATCAAAATCAGTATCAGTAGGAGGTGTTGTCTCTTTGGGTTTAGGACTATCTTCACCTAATAATTCATCTAAATCAATCCCATCGTCTTCTTCAGGTTGAGAACTGGAAAGTTTGGGTGGACCAAAATCGTCATCATCATCAAGACCGGCAAATGGATCTGAGGTGTCACCTGCAGTCGCATCATCCCCACCGAAATCATCGGGTAGAGCATCATTTGGTTCTTCGTCAGTAGGTTCTGGCTCTTCATTGCCAGAAAAGGGATTGGTATAGCCTAGTTTCTCACGTAAGACCTTCGCCATCGGGTTGAGCTCTTCCGAGGACATAGGGTTCTTATTGAGAGCCGAAAACATCGTCTCGATTTGTGTGATTTCTTCCGGACTCAATTTGTCTATCGGCTCAGCCATGCGAAGGTCTATTCCTAATGAATTATCGGCTCCTTCTTAAAATGACAGAATATTTTTTTTATTATGTCAGATGATTCTCGAATCAAAAAACCTTTCACGCTCTTTTTTCAATCCTGCCGAAAATAAAGACAAAGGACACAAGAGACATCTGCACTATGTTGAAATCCAAATTCATCCGAATTGCCCTCATTTTACTCTTTTTGACAGGTATTGGAATTTTTGCCGACGATGGCATGGATTGGATTGGCAGTTTTTCTTCTGGAGAACTCGAAATGTCAGATGAAACCGAAGACCAAGACACGGTTTATTACCTTTGGCAATTGGAAAGTCTGAAGAAAAACATCGCACCACGTTACATTCGTTATCTTGATGTCGAATCCTATGTTTCGAGCGGGAACCTTCTCCACCGAGGGATTCTTTTCACCTATAATGGCCTTAGAGATGAATCTGTGGAAATCTGTGGCAGTTTTAATAATTGGGAATGTGCCGAAATGAAACGGAACCAATATGGAATTTATTACACAGTCATCGAACCAAACCAAATCAAAGACAGTTACGAAGAAGATCATGTTTACGAATATAAATTTCGAGTCAACGGCCTACTCACCTATGATCCAGAAAACTTTGATAAGGTGGAAGATGGATCTGGTTCTTATTATTCTCGTTTTGTTTTGGACTCCAAAGACACAGATCGCCAAACAAAAACGATAGTATTGGAAGATTCTGCAAACGAAGAACGTGATCTGCGTACAGTCAAATTTCAAATTTATTTACCAAATGCAGAAGTGGTTCGGGTAGTGGGAAATTTTAATGATTGGAACCCTGAACATGATTTTTTGAAAAAAGATCGCAAAGGGGTATTTACCTTAGAGAAAAAATTACTCCCTGGTGAGTATCACTACCAATTCATCGTAGATGGCGAGACAATGTTAGATACCTACAATCCAACTACGAATATAAAAATCGATACAAATGAATCTGTTTCGTCTCTTTTAGTTCCTGAGCGGAACTACGCTTTAGAACGTAAGATGTAAAAATCAAATAGATTTTTTTTATATTAATACTAAAAATAAATTCAAACTACCTCCATTCATCTTTCCTAATATGAATTCCCGTATACCATTTTGGATTTATTGGAATCGAAATATCCTCCTTATTTCGAACTTGTTTCGAATAACTATCCCAATTTAATTCTTCAAAATGCTTTATAAAGACCGAATTCTTGATAAGATGTAAATATAATACAATTAGAATTAACATAATACTAGATGTTTTCATTGAAATTTTTCCTGGCAAAATATTAGAAAAAATTATTATGCAAAATATAAAATAAGAAACGAGTCCGTAACGACTTGACAATAGTTTAACAACGTTTAGAAAATAGATGGAATCCTTACTCCCATTGGTAAGCTTCACTAATAAGGCTTGCTCGTCGCTAATGACGAACGCTCCTCTGAGCAATATGGGAACAAATATCGCAATCATGTATCCGAGAATTAAGAATGTATTTCCGACACCAAAGTGAACAAAATTTTTACAAAAGAAATATAATAATACAATTTCCAGAATCCAAAAATACTTAACATAACTTAGGGCAGAGAAGGTGTTTTCTTCACCTAAATATCCTAAAAATGAAATTCGAATTAGTTTTTCGACATTCATTACATTCATTAAAAAACTCCAATCAATTGGAGCTATTTCACGTTTCGCGCCCGTCAGATAAATTGCAATACCGTAGGTTATCCCTAATATGAAAATAATTCCATATAACCGACTGTATCGATCAGATTTAGACGAAAAAAATCGTATTAAATAAAAAGGTAAGTAAAAAATTGTGAGTGGCGCAGAGAATATAGCTAATAGAGAATATACAAAAATAAAAAAATAACTTACCCCACTAAGCTCACCACCAATCAAAGCCAGCAGAAAAAACCCAAAAGATAAAAAGAAATGAACATTCGTTACATTATTGATTGATTCATAACCAACTGGTACAAAACAGATAAGGATCACAATTACTGACCGAAGAAAATCGCTCTTCACCAAGTATCGATAATTTACCAATGAAAATAGCGAAACAGATATAGCAGCAATTGTCATCGCCATAAAATTAAATATGAAGGGGATAATCTCAAATGGGAAAAGGTTCGCAATAAAAGCAATAAGCCTTGGAACAAAATGTAGATAACCAGCATAAGGAATAAAAATTGTTTCTGGAAATCCAGTTACCCACTCCGATTTCAAAAAAATGACTCCATCTTCCGCCCATAATTGGGAATTTATCAATGAATCTGATTTGCGAAAATGGAAAATGCAAAATGCGATTATGGCATTGAAAAAATACAATTTGAAATTATATTTAAAATCTATCGAACCACATGATCTAAAATTGGATTTAAAATTATTGCATGATACTTTTAATGAATCAATTATCGAAGTATATATCCTATGCCAACTTATCTTTTCATTTCCTGCCCAGCTCATGATGTTAGCTTTGAAGATTGTAAATTTACTAATATTTTGTTTTTTCATTCTTATTTTTTTCAAAGAAATTTAAGTTACGGTTGTTTTTTCAATATTGTAAATACTTAGATATTTCAATTATAGAATAAAAGACAAGTCATTAATCGATTGAAGGAATATTTCTTTTTTAAAAAACAAAAATCATTTTGCTTATTACGTGAAGATTGTCTCCTCTGAATAGCTTTCCTTTCACTGAGTTCTCAAGTTCAAAAATTTACAAATTTTGTTTTTTAGTTCTTCCGCAATATCAGGATTTTTCTGGGAATATCTTCGATAAATCATTTAAATAATTGTTCAAATCTTTTAAAAATTCTAAACTAAGGATTCAATGCTATGACAATATTGCTGACTATTTCCATGAATCTTTTTTGATTTCTATTTTTGGAAACCATATCGGATTCACTGGGATTGAAACATCTGTTTTGTTTTTAACCATATCTGCATATTGATCCCATTTTAAATCTTCATATGGTTTGATGAAAAGTGAATTTCGTATTACAAAAAGAAATACAACCACAACTAAAACTTGAAAATGAATCGTGGATTGAGTTTTATTTTTTTCGAATAACAATACAAAGGTCAAAATACAGAACAGAAAATATGGTACTAAACCATACCGATTGATCATCAGATTAATGACATTTAAAAAATAAAATGATTCCTTAGCCCCATTGACTAAAGTAATATAAGTGGCCTGTTCTTCGTTTAAAGACAAACCACCTCTAAGTAACACTGGAATCAAAACAGTGATCAAAAATCCACCCAACAATATCGAAGTTTGAAATCCTTGTATTTTGAATTTTTTGAAATAAAAGTAGAGTAAGATCACTTCGAGTATCCAAAAATACTTATGATATGTAATGAATTCTACTGAATTCGTATTCATAAAGTATGTTGCGACAATCAATCGAATTAATTTCTCAATATGTATTGGATTTAAAAAATAATTCCAATCAATGCCAACCACGGAATCCCTAGAACCCAAGTAAAACATTAAAATACCATATCCCAAACCAATCACAAACAAAACCAGATATACCCAACGTTTCCGATCAAATTTAAAAAGGAATGGACGAATTAAAAATAGAGGGGCATAACAAATGGCCAAAGGCGCAGAAAAAATTCCTAACAATACATAAATTGTGATCAATAGATAACTAAATCCATTTAATTCGCCACCCATGATTGCCAAAAGAAATACCCCCAATGACAGGAAAAAATGTACATTGGTGATATTGTTAAATGATTCTATTCCAACAGGTGAACAACAAAGTAAAACAATCACAATTGTTCTTAAAAAATCACTTCTTAGGATATAACGAAACTTAGTGAGAGAAAAAATCGAAACAGAAATAGCAGAAATGAAAATAGCACAAAGATTAAATACCAAAGGTATCGATTCATAGGGAAACAAATTCGCAAAAAATGCAATGAATCTAGGAACAAAGTGGATATATCCAGCATACAAAAAAAAGAAAGTATCTGGGAATCCAGTAACCCATTCATCACGGAGAAATATTTGTCCATCTTCAGCCCATAATTGTGCCTTCAGAACTGAATCCGGTTTTCTCAAAATGAAGATCAAAAATGATAGCAGAAAATTAGAAAAAAATAATATGAAATTACGATTCTTTGTATTTGTACTGGAAGTAGTATAATCTTCCTTAAAATTTTGAAAAGATTTGCCGAACAATTCGCTTAGATTAAACTTCATATCATTAATGATTCGTTTCTTTTTTGTATATGATTCATTCATTCGAAATTTACTCAATCAGTAGATTTCATTCTAAATTTCTAAATTAAGTTCATAGAATCAAAATTACGATCTTTATTTTATTGTTCTAAGGTTGCGGTCATGGATCCTTTGGAGGAACTCATACGAGGGTCAGGACCATACTCCAAAATCCGCTCATGGACAAACTCTGCGTGTTCTAATTCTCCAGAAAAGACGATGGTTTTTTTGCGGGTATCCACCTCAACTGCATGTTGGAAGGCTTTTTCCCAAGTCATTTGGCAAACATCCATGAGCATCTCAATGACATACTCATAGGTGTGGTGGTCGTCATCCCACAAAACGACCTTCCATGGGCCGTCATTTTTGGTTGGTTTGATTTCAGTTTCTTCTAAGATAGAAGGTTGGGATGCTCCGGAACCGGTCATGACCGAAGCCCTTCCCTTATTTTTTCTTTTTGGAAATGGCAAGTTCCGCGTGGGAAACTACATCTTTTGCACGAAGGCCAAAATAATCGAGAAGTCCACTCCAAGTTCCTGATTTTCCAAAACTATCCTTCATTCCCACTTTGATGACTGGAACGGGGTATTCTTCAGATAAAAGTTCAGATACAGCAGAACCAAGGCCACCAATGACATTGTGTTCTTCACAAGTCACAACAGCACCACATTCTTTTGCTTTGGCGATGATGACCTCTTTGTCCAAAGGTTTGATTGTTGCCATATTGAGGAGAGTGGCATGGATTCCTTTTTCTTTGAGGAGTCCTACTGCAGTCATGGCTTCGTTCACCATCACTCCATTCGCAATGATACAAACATCCTTACCTTCCGACATCACTTCTGCTTTTCCAATTTGGAATTTGTAGTTTTCACGTTCAATGACAGGAATGGCAGGTCTTCCCACTCTCACATAAACAGGACCTTTGTAGTCAGCAATTGCATGAATCACTTGTTTGGTTTCATTAAAGTCAGATGGGCAAATGACAGTCATTTCTGGAATGACACGCATAATTGCAAAGTCTTCAATACATTGGTGAGAAGCACCATCTTCCCCTACAGTGATACCACCATGAGAAGCTACAAGTTTTACGTTTAACTTCGGATAAACGACACTATTCCTTACCACTTCCCAGGCACGACCAGATAAAAACATAGCAAAACTTGAAGCAAATGGAACAAATCCAGAAAGAGCTAAGCCTGCCGCATGACCAACTAAGTTTTGTTCCGCGACACCTACGTTAAAAAATCTTTCAGGATACTTCTTTTTGAAGTCAGCAGTTTTAGTGGAACCCGAAAGGTCCGCATCTAAAACGACTATATCTTGCCTAGATGCACCTAACTCAACTAAGGCTTCGCCGTATGCATCTCTTGTTGCTTTTTTGTCCGCTGTTGATTGGCTAGGTGCTCCCATGATTATCCTTTTTTTAACGCTTCTGCTTTGTCAGTTTTTTCCCAAGTAAATGTGCTTCCAGTTCTACCAAAATGGCCGTAAGCAGCAGTTTCTTGGTATTTTCTTCCTTTTCCAAGGAGATCCAAACCTTCTACAATTCCTTTTGGAGTGAGTTTGAAGTTTGCAAGTACTCGTTTTGCAATTTCTTCATCAGAAATGGTTCCTGTTCCAAATGTATCGACAAGAACTGATACAGGTTGTGCTACACCAATTGCATATGCTAATTGAACTTCACATTTGTGAGCAAGGCCAGCTGCAACAACGTTTTTCGCAATGTAACGGCCCATATATGCTGCTGAACGGTCTACTTTCGATGGATCTTTTCCAGAGAATGCACCACCACCATGGCGACCCATTCCACCGTAAGTATCGACGATGATTTTACGTCCTGTTAGACCAGTATCACCATGTGGACCACCAATCTCAAATTTTCCAGTTGGGTTAATAAAGTAACGAGTGTTAGTTAATAATTCTTTTGGAATCATTTTTTTGATACACTCTTCAATAACCGCTTCTTCGATTTGTTTATGAGTCACACCAGGTTTGTGTTGAGTGGAAATAACAACAGTATCAACACGTTTTGGTTTTCCGTCTTCGTACTGGATTGTAACTTGTGATTTTGCATCAGGGCGTAACCATTCAATTTTGTTTGTATGGCGCAGTTCCGATAGGTGTTCGAGGAGTTTATGTGAATAATAAAGAGGAGCGGGCATTAACTCTGGAGTTTCTGCAATGGCAAATCCAAACATCAATCCTTGGTCACCAGCACCTTGTTCTGTGTGGAGACCTTCTCCTTCGTTTACCCCTTGGGCAATGTCTGGAGATTGTGCATGGACGTGTGAAGCAACGACAGCAAAGTCAGCATCAAAGTACATATTGATGTCGTTGTATCCAATTTTGCGAATCACATCTCGTGCGATTTCTTGTGTGTCTACTTTTCCCTTACTTGTGATTTCACCAGCAATGACGACAAGATTTGTCGTAACAAGGGTTTCACAAGCAACACGGGACTTTGGATCTTGGGCTAAATACGCATCTAGAATGGCATCAGAAATTTGGTCACAGACTTTGTCCGGGTGTCCTTCAGATACGGACTCGGAAGTGAAGATATAGTTTTTAAGAGAGGACATTTTTTTTTACCTTACTTGGTTAAAGTTTCGTTTTTAGGTGGTACGTCAATAGAATTGTCAGGAAAGAGTCCACGCACGTAAGATTCCAGTGACTCCGCGTTCGCCTGCATTTCCGTTTCCAATTTTTTAGCGTATTCATCGATCTGGCTTTCCGTGAGACCCTTCGGAACAAAGAAGGGTTTTCCATATTGGATGAAGAGCCTGGCCCCAAATTTTGGGAAAAAATGACGGTCCCAACTCCGAAATACATAAGCACGGTCATAACAGGAATGCAGATACAAAATCGGAAATCCAGTGAGAGAGGCAGTTACAATCACACCTGGTTTTACTTCCCTTCTTGGACCCTTGGGCCCGTCCACGGTGAAAATGGGAACGGCTCCTTGTTTCATTTCCTTTAGGATATTACGAAATGCACCTGTTCCACCCCTTGTTGAGGATCCTCGTACGGAACGAAGGCCTGACCGAGCAAATGTTTGGTGGATAATTTCACCATCTTTTGATTGGGACACAAGTGCCACCATGTCCGCTTTTTTCTTTCGTTTTAAGTACTGCGTTGCATGCCTGTACAATGAAAGTGTTGTTTCATGAAACACCGCGATGATGTAATCCCTTCCTTGTTCGATCACATTTGTTGATTCCTGAGGGATGATCAACTTTTGGTTTCGTACGAAAAGATACCAAACTCTTACAATGAAGTGAACTACAAAACTTAAGATAATGTATTTGGTTTTGGAATAGGGTTTTTGTTTATTATCTGGAATCAAAAAGAATGGTCCTTACCGATCTCCCACAGAATATCGTTTTCATAAATTTTTACCATCGGTTTGGATGGATTTGTAGGTTTATCTTTTAACAAGGAATAAATCATAGATTTGGCAACATATTCTGCTTGGATGGGTTTGTATTTTTTTAAACCAAATAATCCAAATGGAATGATGTGACCAAGTACCTCGCCAACTTTTTCCCCGATCCGGAGTTCTTCTCGTTCTCCTATGAGAAGGGAAGGCCTAAAGATTCCTAAAAAAGGAAATGAAAGTGCCATTAATTCCTTTTCCAATTCTCCTTTCACTCGGTTGTAAAAAATGGAAGAGCTAGCATCTGAACCCATCGCAGTAATGATATAAAAACCTGGGACATTTTTTTCCTTCGCTTGTTTTGCAGCAAGGAGTGGATAGTCATAATCAATTTCTCTAAATTTCTCCTGACTCCCAGCTTTTCCTATGGTTGTACCCAAACAACAAAACACGGCATCAATTCCATCTGGAACACTCACCTTACCTGTCTGGAAATCGTCCCAAGTGACTTTTATCACTTCAATGGGAAGATTTGGTTTGGATGAGTTTTCAAAATGACGAGCCCAAACGATCACTTTTTTGATCTGAGGGTAAAATAGAAGTGAAAGTAACACTTGTTTACCGACAAGACCTGTTCCACCAAGTAACAATATTTTCATTTTATCTCCAAACTTCTTGCGAGCATCGAGTCAGTTAAATTGATTTTTTCTAAAAATTGAATTCCAGCGATATGATAAATGACGTTTTTGATCTTGGAAGTTTGGGTCCACATGATGGTGCCTTCAAAAAACAACCGTTTTGTGCCTTTTGCCCAAACAATACTTCCGAGTACTAGTGATTCGATTTCATCACCAAGTAAATCGTCTTCTCCCAAAAAACAAAGTCCCTCTTCAGAAATGTTTCCTAATTTTCCAAATAGAGTGATCCCTTCGAGATCCAAATGGACTTCAAATTCGGAAAAATCACCTGGGGAAATTCTGGGAAGCCTTCGCTCACTTTCCATAGCAACAAAATACATGGATTCCTAGAATTGGAAACGAAAAAAGCAAATTAGAACTGAAAGTAGATGAACGGAACCGAGTTTTCGGGTGTAGCTAAATTTAAGACAAGAAAGAGAATTGGATACATCGCAAATTCAAAACTGGCAGGGATTTTTTTCCCTTTTCCCTTTTCAAAGAGAAAATAACCGATGGCATGACCAATCGTCAGAAAACCAATGATCCAAAGGAAATCTTTCCACATATAGGGACGTAAATTTCCATCTTGGAAAAGGAAAATCCCTTTTAAATGGATCCAAGCATTTTCCCAAGTAAGCGAGCGGAAAAAAACCGCACCTAAAAAGAAAATGGAATTATTGAGTACATTTTGAAACAGCCAAATAGGAATTTGAACGAGTGACGAAAATTGGCCAGAAGTAGTTTCTTTTTTGTCAGGAAACCACTCTTTCCAAACCTCTTCCAAAACATAAAAAAATCCATTTAAGGAACCCCAGAACACAAAAGTCCATTGGGCACCATGCCAAACACCACTCACAAACATGGTAAACCATAAATTAAACTTGCGACGTACGGAAGTTACACGGCTCCCACCCATAGGGATATAAATATAGTCTCGTAACCAAGAATTGAGTGTCATATGCCACCTTCGCCAAAAGCCAGATACGGATGTGGCGAGAAATGGTAAATTAAAATTGGTAGGCAATTTGTACCCGAGTAACATGGCACTGCCGATGGCCATATCCGAATACCCACTAAAATCCAAATACACCTGGATTCCACCAAGAGCTGCTGCAATGAGCAAAGCATAAGCATGATGACCTGCTGGATTTGCATAAATGGCATCAATTGTTGGTGCAACCATATCAGAGAGTACAGCCTTTTTAAAATAACCTAACATAAAAAAACGAATCGCAACACGAAATTCAATTTCTTCTAATTTTTTAGGACTGTACAACTGGGGCATAAAGGTCCTTGCAGTGACAATGGGACCTGCAACAAGTTGTGGGAAAAAACTCACAAATAATGCAAACCGAATAAAATCAGTTTCCGCTGGAATTTCTTTGCGATAAACATCAATCGTATAAGACAATGATTGGAATGTAAAAAAGGAAATCCCTGCTGGCAAAATGATTTTTAAAACTGGCAGCATGTCACCACCAAACAATACATTGGTGACGGAATTCATAGAAGTCACAACAAAATTATAGTATTTAAAAAATCCTAGGATAAAAACTAAGTTTGTGATCAAACTAAAGAGTAATAAATAATACCTTATTTTTTCTCTCGTTTCATTTGCAAGTTTGAGACCCACATAAAAGTCGATAGCCGTGGATAACAAGATCAGTGCACCAAAACGATAATCCCAAGACATGTAGAAAAAATAACTACTGATGAGTAGGAATATGTGTAAGATGCGAGTCTCTTTAGATTGGTTCGAAAAGAGTGTTGGGAACAAATACCAAACAGTAAAAAAGACAAAAAGAAAGAAGACAAAGTATTCAAAATCAGAAAAGATCAATGGGTTCGCCTTCTATTGAGACCAGAATCATCGAAAAAATACCAGTGTCAATCATTTCGACTTGCAGAACATTCCCATTTCACTTATGATTGGACACTAGTTTTCAACTAAAAACATAGAGGTAGAAAATGAAAAAAATATTAAAAACAGCTCTAGTAGGGTTATTGTCATTCGGCCTTCTTTCCAATTGTTTTGGAAAATTTGGTGCTATCAAGGCAGTATATTCGTTTAATGCAGGGATTCAAATTGGATCAGGAAAATTAGCAAGTTTCTTTCGTTCCTTGTTAATGATTTTTCCATTATACATAGCGTATGGAATTGGTAGTTTCTTGGACATTCTTGTGTTCAACTTAATTGAATTCTGGACAGACCGTAATCCAATTGCCATGGCTGAGTATGACTTTGATGGAAAACTAGTGAAAGAATACACTGAGAATGGACAAACCATCACTCTTACATACACAGAATGGGGTAAAGTTTTAAGAATGGATGCTCCTACTGCAAAAGGTGTTGAGTCAGTTTACTTTTTAAAAGACAAACCTGAAAAAGCATACAGACTGATCAATGGAAAGTATGTCGAAATCCAACAAGTGAGTGGACCAATCCTTCCTCCAATGAGTGCAAAACACATCTAAGACCATCATTGCCCCTAATTTTAGGGGCAATCCTTTGCCGATACTCTACTATATGAAACGAATTCCTTTTGTCGTATTCCTTTTGCAATTTGTTTGGGGGTGCCAAACACCACAACAGGTGATGATTCCGACTTTTCCTAAACAATCTGAACAAATCAATTTGAATCGAATCAAAATGATCACCAAACAAGAGGCAAATCCAAGCCATGAATCAAATTCCAAAAAACCCCTCGCCCAAGAACCAGGAGTGAGTGTTGAATATTCAGAAAATAAAATTCCTTTTATCCAATTAGATTTATTTTTTGAAGATGCGGGTATTAGCATCATTGAAGAAATCATCGCGGGCACCATCATAGACCATCATATTGTTGTCTTAAACCAAAAAGGAGAAATCATCGCAAAACAACCAGTTAACTTCCAAGCCTATGAAATTTTGGAAACTAAAACAGAAGTGATGCGAAATAAGGTGATTGTTGGAGAATCTAAAAAACCAGTGAAGGTGAATAGTACAACTCCAGAAACTAGGATCTCCAGAGAGGCCATCGAAAGACAGTATTCAGATCGTGATACTGTTCCTCAGGTTCTCGAAATTTTTGAAGGAAAAGTTCCCTCTCCTGGGGAATACATCAGTATCTATTTAGAATTAACGTATGTTCTACCTTATTTGGAACCAAATTGTGAATCGTATGGCGGAAATTGTTTTGGCGCCAAACAAAAATTTTTCGATGATGTGACTTCACGGAATCGTCGTGAATTGGATATTTTAAGAATTCGTTATGTCAATGGCGAAATTGCACAATTTCCAAACTTATCCGCAGAAGAACAGACAGAATTTAAAACAAATATTAAATCAAAAATAGATTCTTCCAATGGAACGTATGGACCCAAACATACGTTTACAAAATTTTTCTTTAGAGAATGGAACTTAGTATCTTCACCACGGTATTTTCGCATTCTTTCCGTTGGCAAACTAGGAAAACAAACCATAATGGAAGAAGACAAACGAACCGAGGAATCAAAAGAAAATTCACAATCGGAAAAAGATGATAACCATTCTATCTTTGATTCTCCAACCCATACAAAACATAAAAAGAGAACCATCACAACTCCATAACATTCAAAAACGCGGGTGCTTGGTGTCACAAACACCCGTGTTCCAGTTATGCTACTTTTTCTTCTCGTTTCTTTATACTATCGAATCGAACAGTAGATGCCGTGACTTTCACTCTTGATTTATTTTCTCCATCTGGAGTTTTCCATCGGTTTTGTTTTAAATTGCCCATCACTGTCACTTTACTTCCTTTTTTTAAGTACTCCACACAGTTTTCACCCAACTTTTCCCAAGCTTCCACTTCAAAAAAGGAAACATCATCCTTTTCCTTTGCATCTGGGTTGTTTTGAGAGTGATTGACTGCCACCGTGAATTGTGCCAGTGACTTACCTCCAGCAATTGTTTTCTCTTCTGGATCAGAAGTTAAATTCCCATCTAAGATGATGTACGATAGATTTTTCATTTGAGTATCCCTATTACAGTTTTATTAGCCACATCTCCTATAGGTGAAAAACTTGAGTGATGGTTAAAAAAAATGTTATCTCAAGGGATTTTATTCATGCTAAAAAAAAACTGATTTGGGATAGACAACCGGATTCTTCTCTTATTGAATTAGAGTGTGGCACTTCCCGATTCCGAAATTTTGCAATTATTAACCTCGATTAGCCGAGAATTGGTATGTTTACACGAAACTGATGGGACTTATATTTATGTGAGCCCCAATTCTAAATCCATCATCGGATATGAACCGGAGGAACTTATTGGAAAAAATCCTTATGATTTTCTTCATCCAGATGACAGGAGGTTAATTTTTGAAAGATCACACCAACCTCTTTTACGAGGTGAAGAAAACATCCACCCCACTTTCCGCTTCTTACATAAAAATGGAACTTATATTTGGTTACAATCAGACAATCGATTGACCACTCATTCCTTAACAGGAAAAAATTATCTACACACATCTTCTCGCGATATCTCAGAAAAAATAGAATCCGATGCAAACTTAGCTTTGTCCGAACGTAAGTTCAAAACCTTATTCCGCGATTCCCCCATTGGACTTGTCTTAACGAGCACACATGGTTACATCGATGATGTCAATGAAGCCTTCGCGAAATTTTTAGGTTATGAAACCTTTGAACTTTTAGGAAAACATTTTTCTGAAATTAGTTCCACAGGAGAACTCGAAGAAAATTTACGGTATCGAGATTCTGTCCAAAAAGGAATGATCGATCATTATTCTATTGAAAAACAATATGTACATAAACTAGGACATTTGGTTTGGGCATACATCACAGTTACTGTGTTACGCGATGATTCAGGAGAAGCAATTTATTATTTAGCACAAATTATCGATATCGATGAACGAAAAAAAACAGAAACCCAACTTTTAGAAAACAATGAATTTTTAAAAGCCACTAAAAATTCCCTTCTCATCCAAAACAAACAACTCCAATCTTATAATCAAATTATCTCCCATCATTTAAGGGCACCTGTCAGTAATCTCAGAAGTTTATTGGATTTATTAAAGATCACAGGTGTAGAGGAAGAACGAAGGGAATTACAAAATCACTTGGAAGAAGTGACTGAAAATTTGGAAACCGTACTTTCCGAACTCATCACAACCTTAAAAATCCAAAGTTTGGAAAATTACCGACCAGAATGGATCTCCATCCTTCTTACCTTTCAAAAAGTGCAAAAACTGATGGAAGGAGAATTCCAGAAAAAAAACGTCCACATCGAACTCAATGTGACAGAAAAAGAATTGGTTTTTGTTTCCAAAGAATACCTAGAAACCTTATTTTTACAACTCATTAGCAATTCACTTCAATTTGCAGATCCGTCTCGGGAACTACGAATCGGGGTAGAATCCTTTTCAATGGGTTCCGAAACGACAATTTCCTTCTCAGATAATGGATTAGGGGTTGATTTATCTCGGTACGGGGATCAAATTTTTCAGCTGAAGAAGACTTTTCATCGTCAGATGAGTGGGAAAGGTCTCGGTTTATTTTTAATGAAATATACGATGGAATCATTGGGCGGAAGAGTCGAAGTCAGATCGAAACCTGGGGAAGGCGCAACGTTTTTGCTTCATTTTCCGAATGGGAGTGCCGCCAACGCATGACTCCCAGAATTTGTATCATCGATGATGACAAAATTTACCAATTCACAACGAAGAAGATCATTGCCAATGCTGGCATTTCTGGCGAGGTTTTGGTATTTTCAGATGCAGAGAATGCACTTAGTTTTTTCCAATCTGAAGCGAATAACACATCAATACTTCCTGATATTATATTTTTGGATATCAATATGCCTTTTATGGATGGTTGGCAATTCTTAGAAGCAATTGAACCTTTACTTTCCAAATTCCCAAAACAGATTCAAATTTATTTGGTAAGTTCTTCGGTAGACGATGCGGATACAGAAAGAGCAGCAAAAATTCCTTATGTCTCTGGTTATATTTTTAAACCATTTACCAAAGAAAAACTTTTGGATTCTTTGGCTCATCTACAATCTTAGCTTGTCAATAACTTAGTTCGAAGGTAGATATGGATGCAAAAATGATGAACACAATTTTGAATTGGATCGAAACAAATCCTATCTCTGCCACTTGGATCGGATTGTTTTTATTTTTAGCACTCGTTTTCCTTCGAGACATCACACAAAAAAAGCACACCATTCAAAGGAATTTTCCCATCGTTGGAAGGTTACGTTACTTTTTAGAAATGATTGGTCCCGAACTCAGGCAGTACTGGGTCGCCAATGACAAAGAAGAAAGACCATTTGATCGCACAGAAAGGAGTTGGATTTACGCAACTGCCAAAGGCCAAAATAATAATTTTGGATTTGGAACTACAGAGATCCAATACGAACCTGGTTACCCCATCATTAAACACAAAGCATTTCCTTATCCTGAATCGAAAGCATATGTTCACAACAGTGACCCGAGTTGTATTCCCTGTCTTAAGGTCATTGGGCCGAACCGAAAATTTCCATACAGACCTTATTCCATCGTAAATATTTCAGCCATGTCATTTGGTTCCCTTGGAAAAAATGCGGTTTTAGCTCTCAATCGTGGAGCAAGAGATTCAGGTTCTTACCATAACACTGGTGAGGGGGGACTTAGCAACTACCATAAGGAAGGTGCTGATATTGTTTGGCAAATTGGAACTGGATACTTTGGTGCAAGAGACAATTCTGGAAAATTTAACTTAGATGTTTTAAAAGAAAAAGTCGGAAATAATGCCTGCGTAAAAATGATCGAGATCAAATTATCACAAGGCGCCAAACCAGGAAAAGGTGGTATTTTACCTGCTAAAAAGGTAAACGCTGAGATCGCGTCAATTCGACATGTTCCTGAAGGAAAAGATTGTATATCACCTAACTCACACAGTGAGTTCACAAATGTAAAAGAACTAGTGTCTTTTATCGAAAAGATAGCGAATGGAACAGGTTTGCCTGTTGGGATCAAAAGTGCAGTTGGCGAAATTGAGTTCTGGGAAGAATTAGCAGAAGAAATGAAACGTACCTCACAAGGTCCTGATTTTATTACCATCGATGGTGGTGAAGGGGGAACTGGTGCTGCCCCACTAACATATGCAGACCATGTATCCTTACCCTTTAAAATTGGTTTCCAACGAGTGTACACTTTGTTCCAAAAAGAAGGTTTATCTGACAGAGTGGTATGGATAGGTTCAGGAAAATTGGGTTTTCCTGACCGAGCCGTTGTCGCCATTGCGATGGGTTGTGATCTCATCAACATCGCAAGGGAAGCCATGTTATCGATTGGTTGTATCCAAGCCCAAAAATGCCATACAGACCATTGTCCTGCTGGTGTAGCTACACAAAACTGGTGGTTACAACGTGGAGTCGATCCAGAAATCAAAGGCAAACGAGCAGCCAAATACATCCAAGGTTTTCGCAAGGAACTTTTAAGTTTGGCTCATTCTTGTGGATACGAACACCCAGGCCAATTTACAGGCCAAGACATTGAAATCAGTATGGGAATGAATCGTTACCAAACCTTGGAAGGATTACTCGGATACAAACGAGATGAAGTAAAATTTACAAAATTGCAGGATTATACAGTTTTTCCAAAACGACAAGCCTAGATGAAAAAACTCATTTTGATATCTCTTCTATTCCTGGTTAGTTGTTTGTCAGAAGAAAGAAATGTAAACAAAGAAGCAAAAAATGGATTTATCAATTTAAAGAATCATTCGTTTCCATTGGAACCTTTTGTGGCTCTAACTGGGGAATGGAAGTTTTATTGGAATACCTCTCCAGAAAACATCCAAGAATCAAATTTGGATCGTATTCTCAATTTGCCCCAACATTGGAATGGATACCAAATGGACTATGGAAAACTTTCTGGATTTGGTCATGCAACTTTTCGTATGCATCTCGAATTACCAGAGGACTTACAAGAGACAATGGCGCTTACAGTGCATGAACAAGACACCTCTTATGCAATTTATATCAATGGAAAGTACTACGGAGGATCGGGGATACCGGCAAGTAACACCATTCACTTCCTTCCGATGGTTAAGTCCACCATTGTTGTTTTACCACACAATAAAAACCTTACGATTGATTTGTATGTAGCCAATTATGTTCACAGAAAGGGTGGAGTTTGGAACGATATTGTTTTGTCATCATATACCAAAGCAGAGAATCGCCTCACCAAACATAAGATAAACGAAACAATCTTGTCTTCAATATTTGCCTTTGTTGGAATTTTCTTTTTAGTAATGTATTTTTACAATCGAGATGGAAGGCAAACTTTAGGAATCTTTTTGTTCTCCTTAGCTGTACTACTCAGAACCATATCAACTGGCGAACGAATTGTACTCGAATTTATCGATATGCCGTACTGGGCACTGCTTCGATTGGAGTATGTATCTTGGTACTGGTCTGCACCTCTACTCTATCATTATTTTTATACAATTTTTCCATATGACTTTTCTAAAAAGGTTGGCAATGTTTTTTACTTTCTCTCTGCGATTTTAACTCTGGGGCTCTTTTTGCCACCAGTATATTTCACAGAAACTGCTTCCATCTACCCAATTGCATTTGTATTAAATGGACTTTTTATTCTGTTTTACTTATTCAGAGCGTACCAAAAAAGCCGGATGGAAGCAAAACCTTTGTTATTCGGAATAGGACTCATTTTGATTGGAGCAAGTAATGATGTTTTACATGCACAAGCAGTGATCCATACCACTTACATTGGTCCTTCAACAGTTGTGATCTTTGTCTTTTTGCAAGTATTTACCTTTGGAAGAATCGTTAGACAAAACATCGTCAAAACCTTAGAGTTTGCTGAGGAACAAAAACAATTCAGTTCTTCCTTTAGTCGATTTGTTCCCACTGAATTTTTATACCATCTAGGGAAAAATGACATCCGACAAGTTGACTTGGGAGACCAAGTCCAAAAACGGATGACTGTATTATTTGCAGACATTCGTTCCTTTACCGAATTTTCTGAAACACTTACTCCAAAAGAAAACTTTGATTTTCTAAATAGTTATCTCCAACGCGTTGGACCAATCATCCGTCATAATAATGGGTTTATTGATAAATTCATTGGTGATGCAGTGATGGCATTATTCCCATATAATATCAGTGATGCGGTAAAGGCTGCTGTTGAAATGCAAGAGGCAATTCGAATTTACAATAGCCATCGAGCCAATTGTGGTTATATTCCCATTGAAGTTGGGATAGGAATCCATACAGGAAATTTAACACTCGGAATTTTAGGTGAACACAAACGAATGGAAGGAACCGTAATTTCTGATGCAGTGAATTTAGCATCTAGAATTGAAGGGATCACAAAACTATTCTCTTCTAGGATCGTCATCAGTGCGGAAACATTTATCGAAGCGTCTGACAATTTAGGGTTTCACTACCGATTATTGGATCGAGTAAATATCAAAGGTAAAACAGAATCAGTTTTTGTTGTTGAGGTGTTAGATGGTTATGAGCCAGAAAAATCGAAACGTTTAATTGCTTGTAAAGACGATTACACTCTTGCCCTCGATGCATATCGTAGGGAAGATTTTGAAGAAGCAAAAGAAGGTTTTGCTTCCCTATTAGATAAAAATCCTGATGATTCAGTATCGCGTCTTTTTTTAGAACGTTGTAAAGATGCTCTCGAAAAATCCAAACTCGAGTCTGGCACTAGTTAATTGATTTGTTTCGGAATTGGTTCAATCGATACCCAATTCCCAATACGATCCCAACAAAAAAAACACCAATCGTTAACTTTGGTTCTGCATAAAATACAGATCCAAACGCAAAAATACCAAATCCCATCGCGATGAAAGGCAAAATTGGATACAAAGGAGCCTTATAAGGTCGATCTAAATTGGGTTCTCTTTTTCGCAAAAAAAGATAAGATACCAAACAAAGTAAATACATACCACAAGCACCTAATGCGGATATGGTAATGAGTTCTGCAGTATTCAAAAACAACATACAAAAAATTCCGACAACTCCACCAGAGATGACAGCATTTTGAGGGACAACCGATCCTTTGGTCAATTGAGATAAATAATTTGGAAGGTAACCTTCTTTACTCATTGCATATAACAACCTTGAATTGCCCAAAATAATCCCAAAAAGAGAAGCTACAAGTCCGAATAATCCAATAAAAGTAAACAAAATGGGCCAAATTGATTCGGATCCATATAATGAGTTTAATACATAGGACAAAGGATATTCAATATTAGCAATGTCCTTTGTATTTGTTACCGAAGCTGTGAATCCATAAATCATACCTGCTAAACAAAGTAAGGTGATGATACCAGCAATATAACCTTTCGGTATGTCTTTTGCAGGATTTTTTACTTCTTCCGCTGCTAATGCAACTCCTTCAACGGCTAGAAAAAACCAAATCGCAAAGGGAATGGAAGTGAATACCGCAGAAAAAGAAATATTTGTCTCATTCTTCCAATTTGGAATTTGATCCAAAGAGAGATGTGGGACCAATAATCCTAAATACAATAAAAGTCCAATCACTGCGATAAAAGTTACAAATAATTCAAATCTAGCAGTTTGTTTGATTCCAGTTAAATTCATGAGTAACAATAACAAAAACATACCAACTCCTGCATAAAGTGAAGGAATGATAGGGAATAAAAAATGTATGTATCCACCTAATGCAGATGCAATGGCTGGCGGCGCTAATAAAAATTCCACTAGTACGAGATAACCAGTAAAAAATCCGAATGTATCACCTAAGGCACGTTTGGCATATGCAGAAGGACCGCCTGCTTGTGGGATACTTGCTGCAAGTTCCGTAAAACAAAGAGCAAACATTACATAAAAAATGGCAATCCATACAATGGAGATTCCAAACTCCCAAAAGTTTGCATTTGACCATCCAAAGTTCCAACCAAAGTAATCTCCTGAAATGACAAGTCCAACTGCCATTCCCCATAAATGTACTGAATGAAGGGCTTTGTGTAATTTTGGAGTTTCGTTCATTTTTGCTCACTCGATTGATATTGTAGTTAATTCCACATTGGTATGATCTTTGTATGATTTATGTCTTCCTATTTTTTTACATAAGGAATGACTCAATAGAACACTGGTTCGATGGAGTCATTTGTTGCAAAATTGACACGTTATTTCCAAAAATCTTTAAATTTCTTAATTGCAATTGAGAAAGAGACTAGTATTTATAGGAGAAATCCTAGATTTATCGGTATTTTCAAATGCGAAACTGCAATCTAACATTCCTTATCCTCTTTTTCTTTCTTTTTTTACCTCTTCATGCCGTTCAAACAATTCTTTTGAAACAAGGAAAGTCTGTGAAAGGTATCATTACCAATCAAAACGTTGAGAACGTTGAAATTGATACACAAGATGGGAAACACATGGTGATTTCCAAAAAATCAGTCTTAAAAATTCTCTATAAAGACTTAGCGGAAGCGGAAGAAGAAAAAATTAGAAAAGAAGAAGAAGAGAAACGAAAACTAGAAAAAGAAAAAGCAATCGCAGCCAAACAAGAAGAGATACGTAAAAGACGTGAAGCCCTGGCAGAACAAGAAGCAGCAAATCGTACAAAATCAAATGAAGGAACAAAAGTCACACATAGTTTACGGGATTCTTTTGTTCTCACTTCTGTAGCCGATGGTAATATGATCACTCTCGCACCCGAATCAGCCAAATGCCAAACGTTCCAAGAATACCCAGAGTATTTTTGGTTGTTTGGTGGTTTAAGATTCTCAGAACCTGATTGGAATGTTCTTTTGCCCAAAGATAGTAGACCTGTTCGTATCCGCCAAACATCGACTTGGAAAGACCTTGCGATCACTCTTCTTGGTGGATTTGCAATTACAATCACAAGAAAAACCATTATCGTAGATGTTTGTGAAGGGAATGGATATCGTATGGTTTCGGATTCGGAAATCAATCGAATCAAAGAAGAAGCCGTCGAACAAATCAAAACCGAACAAGAGTTAAAAGAAGCCGAAGAAAAATACGAACTCGAATTACTTGAAAAAGATTTAGAAGCTTTGAAAAAGAAAAAATAACAAAGTGAAGTATTTAACCATGAATCTTAGATCGATACAAATATCAAATTTCTCTTTTCTTAATTTTAGCAAAAGATTCGGTATCTTTGTTGTACCGTTTCTTTTAATCCAAAATTGTTATTTCAATCCATTTGTGTATGATTTATTGAATCCAGTTGAGAAAGAAGAGAATCCTGCGGTTTTGAGTCTTCTTGGGTTAGGGCCTTCCACTTTTTATGTGACGGGCCAATTGATGTTTGCTGGAACTGGGGTCTCAGGGGCAACGGTTCGGATTTCTGGCACTTCTGATCTAACAAATGTTAGCACTACCGATTCAGCAGGCCGATTCAAATTAATTAGCTCCGAAGGCAAAATGACTCTTGAAGTCGATGTCTCGGGAACAAAATTCACCATAGAACTTTCCGTCACTCCACCATTGGTTACTTTAGTTTCGATTAGTAATACTAGTTTTACAGTATTTAATTTGGGAGCATCTCCATCTTCTTTGGGCGATGTAACATATCTTGATATCACATCTTCTATGCCTTATGAGGGATTGATCGTTGCAAATGCAAATTACGGAATGACAATCTCTTCAGGATTCTCTTTCAATTTTTCAGAAACTCTTGAATCGCCATCTGATGCAGATACTTGGCGGAATGAAAACTTTCTCATTTCACCTCCATTGTCATTTCTTTCTACCAGTGTAGGAGGAAATAACGTTATCTTCCAAGTCAACAGTGGATCTTATTTACCGGAGACTGATTATTATTTAACTCTTCTGCCAGGAATAAAATCAGCTTCAGGTAAAAGCATGAAACCGACTATAATTCGTTTTAGAATTGGAGCCTTGTATTTATAGGAAATTTCTTGCATTGTTTGAAGTAAGGTCAGACTGTTAAATTTCGATTTGGTTATTAGTATTTGAACTAGATTGCTTGCACTTCTTACATATGAAATTCGGGAGTTTAAAATGAATCAAAAATATAGTTTTCTCTTTAGACTTATTTCTTTCAGTTTATTATCTTTCAATTTGAATTGTTACTTCAATCCCATTATCAATTCCATACTCGCACCTCCTGAATCCAAAGATAACAATTCATTCCTTGGACTCTTAGGCTTTTCCGGACAATCTTTACTCATCACAGGTCAAATCAGAGAGCCAAATGGTGTGGCAGGAGTGGGACTTGTTTTAGTACCTGGCAAATCGTTTGCGCCCCAATCCAAATCGACAAACTCTGGTTATGTGACCGATAACGGAGGAAGGTTTTATATCCCATTCCAAATGGGATCCATTCCATTTACTGTGAACAAAAATGGATCTTACTTTTTCGAATTTTCTTTAGAAGTTCTAGGCCCTCAAAACATCGGTTTCACAACTTACGGAATGCCGCCTGGTATGGAAATCCTAGGGCTCGGGACGGTTGGTCCTAACGAACAAGGGAACTTTTTTGAATTGGTCCAAGCCTATTTTATCAATGGATCCCAACTGTCATTACACCAAACAAATTTTGGAATTACACCCTCAACGATCTATTTGGAATTTAACGAGTCACCTGCAACTGTAGAAACAGATATAATAACTTGGATGCAAAACTACGTTGTGTTCACACCTGCTCCTATAGCTGGATATACATCCGTCACTGTTTCTGGAAATAAAATCATAATGAGTGGATGTGAGCAGCTTACATCAAATACCCAACATACGATTGATTTTACTTCGAATATAAAGTCTGCATCAGGTAAATCACTGAGTCCAACGAGATACAGCTTTTACTTTTCACTGTAATCACTTCGATTAATCGGTCAATTGATTTTATCCGAAATCATGTTAGAATCTTACTTACACTCAAACTTAAAACTAACATTGTCCAACACATATTCTGACTAAATAAAGAGTATATTTTTCTTTCATATACATTTCGCATAAAACTCATACTTGACAAACGAATAAAACTCATCTAAATTCTTCAGATCGTGATACAGTCCCTAGTTACTTCCTCCCAACCAATATCCAACGCAAAAAAAAGAACCAAATCGGCTTTTCCATTTCATTTACATTCAATCACACTATTTCCTTTACTTGTTGTCCTTTTCCTATTTTTGCAGTGCTCCAATACAAATGAAGAATCCATTGATGCACTTGTCGCCAAAGTCCCAAACCCAAAAGAACTTCGCAACAGTTGGGTAGAAGATAGTGCCGGAGTCCTGACAGATACTACGTCCATCGACAGTATGATCAACGCAGAAGAAAGTTCATCTGGGTTGGAAATTGCAGTCGTTACATTACCAACAATTGGCAGTTATGTGCCAAAAGATTTTGCAGTGGCACTCTTCAATCACTGGAAAATTGGGAAAAAAGGGAAAGACAATGGAATTTTGATTTTACACATCATTGACCAAAGGAGAGTCGAAATCGAAATTGGTTATGGACTTGAAGGTGACCTTCCTGATGCGACTGTCAAAAGGATCATTGATACTTATACAATTCCTTCTTTTAAAGAGGACAATTTCCAAAAAGGCCATGTCGAGACTGTTGCAGCATTAATCCAAAAGCTCAAACACCCTGAAATCGCTGTTGAAAATCTAATCTCCCAACAAGGGGAAAGTACCCTTCCCTCTGATGTAAGTTCTGCTCCATCTGAGAATGTTGATAACAATGCAGTTACACGCACAAATTTATATGATTACCAAGGTAAGAAGTTTACTGACCTCACTTCAGAAGAAAAACAAATATTAGAACAGACGATCGACACATACAATACAACATCTAATTTCTTTCTCACGGATGAGGAATCTCGGCTCTTAAATGAAAAATATGAAGAAACAGAAAGATTAGAAAAAGAAGAATCCTTTTATTTTAAATCGACTTTTGTTCTTGGTTATTTGGGTCTTTTCCTATTTTTAAATCTATTACAACGACTTATCGTTTGGATTTTGCCATCTCCGACTGCCAAATACCACATCGTTCACAAGACAGATTTTATCTTATACTATGGTATTGTCATTAGCCCACTGATTTTAGTCATCACAACCCTATCCCTTTATCTTGAAGAGGCACTTTTCCCTGTTTCTATCTTTCTCATCATCGCAAGTATCATTGTTTACTTTCTTTTCCTTAGCGATCATCGAATGAAAAAGTTAAACGTGCGATTACAAGCCATTCGAAATATTCCGAGAAAATGTAAAAAATGTGGATCAACCATGACCAAACTTACAGAGGAAGCAGATAACAAACATTTGTCGGATGGCCAAATCTCGGAGGAAATTGTCAACTCCGTTGATTATGATGTTTGGGTTTGCCAATCTTGTCACAATCACTCCATCTTAAAATTTCCGAACATCAATCCAGAATACATTTACAAAGGCACTTCGTTTCGTAAAATCAAAGTTTGTCCTGAATGTAAATTTGAAACCTATGTTTGTAAATCCAGTAGAGTCCTTTCAGAAGCAACTTACAGTAGTTCGGGGAAAGTGGAAGTCAGACGAAATTGTGCTCATTGCAAACACAGTGAAATCGAATATGAAACCATTCCCAAAAAACAAAAGAGTAGTTCTGGCTCCGGTGGTGGAGGGGGCGGAGGCGGAGGAAGTTTTGGAGGTGGTTCCTCTGGTGGTGGAGGGAGCGGAGGAAGTTACTAACTGTTCGTTTTCTCTTCTGCCAAGGAAAAACGAAAAAGACAGATTTTAAATTATAGTCTTTATCTCTGTCAAAAAAAGACTAATTTTTCCTAAACCAAACATACATTCGCCTATTCTGATTTCATAATGATTTAGAATGTGACAATATGTACGATTCGATTCCTCTTAGAATCATGCGAGTGTGTGGTTCTTTTCCTTCTACACTTTCGATTTTCCTTCTATGCCTCTTACTAAACCCCTCCGTTGGGGCAGAGGAAAATGAAACCCCACTGACCGTCCATGATAAAAAAGGACGCTGGAATATCCAATGGGGTTATAACCGAGATTATTTCACTCAAAGTGATATCAACTTTCGTGGTCCAGGGTACCGTTATACTTTAAAATCTGTTGATGCCAGAGACAAACCAGAATCGTTCAAAGCAGATGTTTATCTGAATCCTTCAAAGTTTGAAATTCCCCAGTACAATTTAAAGTTTATGTATTACTTTACAGATCGATTCTTTTTATCCTTCGGACAAGATCATATGAAGTATGTAGTCACTCCTGGCCAACCAGTCAAATATTCAGGTTATATTGACCCTGGAGTGATCGCAAAAAATCAACTTGCTTTGTCAACGGAAGCGGCTGCATTCATATATCTTTTTCCTGGACATGTCCAAGAAATGGCAGGATACCATGGTGGAGACCAAACCATTACTTTAACACCTGATATACTAAAGTATGAACATACTGATGGTTTAAATTATCTATTTTTAGATTTTGGATGGATCACTCCTCTTTATACTTCAGCTGATGGACTTAGTGGCATTAGTTTGGTATCCTCAATTGGTGGTGGACCAGTGGTTTGCCGTAGCGACGTACGCGTGTTAGGTAAAGGACAAAACAATAATTTCCACGTATCCGGTTATGGAGTATCTGGGTACGTCGCAACTCGATATGAATTTTCTAGAACTTATTTTATTGAATTTGGTGGGAAGGGTGGTTACATTGATCTCACCGATGTGTTAACAAGTGGAGGATCCAATCGTGCCTCGCAAAATTTTGGTTTTTTAGAGTTAATCCTCTCTGGTGGCATTGCCATTTAGATTTTAAGATTTAATGGATTGATTTCGTATGTTCTCTTCCAATGAATAGAATTATGAATCAATCCATGATCTTTGAAATCTCTGTCCAATCCTTCAAAAAAGGACTTAGAAATTTACTGAATATTCTAGAAAAAGCAGAATCCCATGCAGAAGCCAAAAAGTTTCCATTTGAGAACTTACTAAACGCAAGACTCTTCCCTGACCAATTCCCTTTAACCAAACAAATCCAAATTGCATGCGATACTGCAAAACTTTGTGTGGCTCGTATTTCGGGCAAAGAGGCACCCAAACATGATGATACTGAATCAAATTTAAATGAACTGAAAACAAGGATCCAATCGGTTCTCCAGTATTTGGATAGTTACCAAGAATCAGATTTTAAGATGGTTTCGGAAATCAAAGTGTCCCAACCAAGATGGGAAGGGCAATACTTAACTGGGTGGGAATACCTTACCCATCACGCGATCCCAAATTTTTATTTCCACATCACAACTGCTTATGCGATTCTCCGTCATAACGGTGTGGAGATTGGAAAAAAAGATTATTTGGGTGAGATGCCATTTAAGAAATAAAAAAAACCATCCATACGGCTCCTCAAGCTTCGCAAAACCGCTGAAAACGGTGCAAACGCGTTTTCAGAACGTTTTTAACGGAAAAATTTGAATTTTTTTCCTTCCATGTAATTTTCCATTGAGAGCATGGAGACCTTTTGCTTGATTAGAATTTCCGAATATAGATTTGGAAATTTGAATTTGAAAACGGACTCTGTTATGCGAAACAAACTTTATTTATTTTTAGTTCTAACTCTTTTTTCGAGCCAATGTGTTGGAATCCTCCCCGACGGCTCCTCGCAACAGGGTTTCAATCCGTTTGTTTTTTTATTTGGACTGATAGGAGGGAACCAGAGTTCCTCTCAGGATTTATCCCCTGGCACTACACTTGATCTTTCGGGAGATGGGAAAACGGACGCCACTCTAGTGGATTCAGATGGGGATGGAGTTTCCGATGGGATCAATCTCACAGGTGGCACTACTCCCAATCTTATCCTCTTAGATACCAACGATGATGGAATTCCTGATGCCGTCGATAGCAATGGTGACGGCAATGCCGACTACTTCATCAGTCCTAACCCTCCTGGATTTTTAACAACAGCCCCAGGTGGAACAGGAAGTCCTGTCGTTATCATTGTTGATGCGAATGGGAACCCACTTGGATTTGATACCGATGGAGATGGAACACCAAATGACATTGCCATTGTGACAATCCTTAGCGATACGACACCTCCAACACTCACCAGTTCTTTGTTAGCTGGCACATACTCCACTGCTCAAACTGCAACTCTCACTTGTTCTGATAATCAGGCTCCAGGTTTCATTGTATACACGATGGACGCTTCTTCCCCAACATTCTCACCAAAACTGGGAACGGTGGTGAATCGTTCTTCCCAATCCATTTCCCTATCTACGGAAGGAAATCATACATTGCAAGCCCTCTGCCGTGACTTGGCAGGAAACCTATCGGCACCACTAAACATTACGTATACGATTGATTCTCAGGTTCCTGCTCTCACCCTTGTCGGTCAAACGGCAACTGCGATCAGTTCCCAAGCCGGTGCCATTGCAAGTTCCACTGCCACATGGCAAACCAATCGATCCGGCTCCTATGTCATCCGAGAAGGAAGTGACTGTACTTCTGGAACACAAGTGGCATCGGGGAATGTGACTGCTAATGCCGATCAATCCTTCCAACGTTCCCATACCAATTTTACTAGCGAAGGAACCAAAACCTATAGGATCTGCGTTACAGGATCCAATGGGCTAACTGGATTTGTTTCCTTTAGCCTCAGGCGAGATGACACACCACCTACAGTCACCACAAGTCCAGGTGCTGGGAGTTATGCAACAGCTACCTCTGTCTCTGCCTCGTGTTCGGACGTAGGAGGTTCTGGGTGTGACAAAATCGCTTATTCAGTATTAGTTGGCTCTTCTCCGACGAATCCTAACATCCAAGGAAGTACAGGAACTATCATCAGTGGAAATTTGTACAATTCTGCACTTGTTATGACAGATGGTGCTACCACCTATACAAAGTTTATTGCTCGTGACCAAGCGGGAAATGTATCCAATGTGGTTTCTCAAAATTATATCGTAGATACAGAAGTAGCGACCGTTACCGTCAATTCGCATACACAAGCCATCAACGGAACCTCTCATGCTTCCGTAAGCTGGCAATCAACCAAAGCGGGTCCTTACCAAATTCGATTAGGTGGAACGAACTGTTCCAATGGAACGGCTCTCTCCAATTCGGGGAACGATGCCAATGTTACAGGAAATGCCATAGCAACAACGGAGATCAATTCCTCGATTTCAAATTCTCATTTTAGTGAAGGTGAAAACACAATCCGCATCTGTGTGGCAAACTTAGTGGGAAGTTTTGGATCGACCACCCGAACTACCAGAAAAGACACAACTGCACCTGTTGTGGCAATGGTGTCTCCTTCTGGTGCTGGCCCTTTTACAACGGGAACCCAGCTCCAACTCAGTTGTTCTGATACAAACGGAACGGGATGTGATAAAATAATTTATACTTTGAATAGCACAGAACCAACGTTTGATGGCAGTGGAGCCGTGACAAATGGATCTGTTTATACAACACCAGTGGCACTCTCCGATGGGAGTAACCAAGTGCGTTACCTGGCCTGTGACTTAGCAGGAAATTTAAGTTCAAGTGGGAACCAAAGTTTCGATGTGGGACCACCGGACGCACCTGCCTTTGTGGAAGCACAAGCTGGGGGAACGAGTGCTGTTGTGCAATGGTGGCCAGTCAGTAGAGCAACGTCGTACACTGTGTACTATAGCACTAGCCCTGGCGTTACAACGGCATCCACAAGTTTTGGACCAGTGACAAATCCATATGCAACGATCACAAGTTTGGCAAGTGGGACATTGTATTATTTTCGGGTGGTGGCAAGTAATGGAGTTGGTAGTAGTTCGGTGTCTTTGTTGGAAGCGAGTGCTTTGACGACCGTGACACCGCCGGGGACAAATTCAACAGGGACCTATGTTGATGTATCTGCGGGACAAAATGTAGGAGCATCACTTGCACTAAGCACAGTATTTGACTCCTTCAATGAAAAGTTATTATTGCTAGCAGCTAATTACTCAAATAATGGAAAATTAAGCTTGTTTCAATGTAACCATAATGGAACAGGTTGCACTCACACCGATATTTCCTCTGGTCAGGGAAGCAATTCAGGCTTGTATCCAAGTGCCGTCATCGATCCTATCCATCGAAAGCTATTGGTAGCAACGCTAAACATGAACAATGGAAATAAGTTTAGTTTATATAGGTGTAACCTAGATGGAACATCGTGTACTCACAAAGATATATCATCAACGATCACTATGAATTCCACAAATTCCCCAAATGCAGTCTTAGATCTTATCAATCGAAAATTACTGGTGGTAACAGTTAACAATAGTGTATCAGGAAATCTCCTTTTAATACGTTGTAATTTGGACGGAACAGGATGTATTGCAACTGATATATCACCTGGAATTACAAGTATGAGTGGTACCTTTAGAGGTGTCGCAATAGATAAATTCAATCAAAAACTATTAGTTGTTTCTCGAAATGCAGGTAATTATAATAAGCCGAGCTTAATTCGATGCAATTTAGATGGAACGAATTGCGAACATATTGACATCGCAGCAGGCCAAGGTAATGGCTCAGGTCTAACTCCAAGTTTAGTCTTGGATGAAATCAATCGGAAGATTTTAGTTGTAACGGTAAATATTGCCAACAACGCAAAACCAAGTCTCTTTCGATGTAATTTAGATGGAACTATGTGCAGTCATTCTGATATTTCAGCTGGTCAACCAATCAGCTCAGGCGATTCACCTTTCATAATTTTGGACTCATCTAATCAGAAATTTTTAGTTATTACTCATTATAGTAACTATGTACATCTATACCGGGGCAATCTGGATGGCTCTTCAACTGTCTACACTCAAATTACCGCTTCTCCACAAGGAAGTGGCAATTTTGTATTCCCAAGAATCATTTTAAATCCTATTAATGGAAAGTTATTAATTCCAGTTATAGAATTTGGTGGAGGATATCGCCCTGGCCTCTTCATCTGGTAACCCGCGCCAGGGATCCGAAGGGCTTGGTCACCTGCCATCGTTAGATGGCTGGGGACGGGAGCGTTAGCGCACCCCGAAGGGAGCCCGGTCGGTGTTCGATGGACCTGCATCATCGAACAAATGCGAGGCGCACATTATCATCTATCAATACATTACTAACAACACCAAAGGAATCCAATGAATCTAAAACCATTTCTCTTTCTCCTGTTTCTCTCTACCAACTTTCTCTTGGCACAAGAGGCGATCGAATCACGAAAAACAAATCCCAAAACCTATGAATATGGCCTCAAAGGACAAAATTTTACCTACGTCCCTTTTGAGACAAAGGGAATCATCGGTTATAACCAATCGGATATCCGTAATAACAAAGATTTGGTGTATTTGCCATTTTTTAAGTATCGAAATCCGGAAAAACAATTTGGATTCGAATTTGATATGGTAAATATCAAACTTGATGATCCATATCGAAAAACATTTTATTCCAATAGTAATGGTCTCTTTCCATCAGCGATCCCGTATGGAAATTTCCAAAGGCAAGAATATCGTTTTCATTTTCTATATATGCCGATCGAAAGCCAAATTTTTTATTTTGGACTTGGTTTATTAAAAATAGATCGAATGTACCAAGTGGAGAATTATGAATTTGCTTACAACATTCGCCATGACAAAATCAATTCGTATGGAATTTCCATTCCACTGCGGAGTAAAATTCAAATTTTTGATGGTTTCGAATTCAATTTAGGATTTGATCCTTACGTCACATATGGGAACAGGGATTATGCGAACCAAAGATCTAGTACTATGTATTCATCCGATGGTCGAGTGGGCCCTTACTTTACACTAGCAAAAACCAATCCAAACAACATTACGGAAATCTTAGGATTTCAAGCAGAGGTTTCTCTTTCTTACAAAGTATATGACCAAATCAGATTGTATTTTGGTTTTATGCGAAACCAATCCAAAATCCGTTCGATCAATTTTGAGCAAAGGAATTATACCTATTATGGAGCGGACAACGAATTGTATGTGTCGAGCAGAAGTCCCTTTGAAAGGGCGATTGATACACACAATTCGTTTTACTTCGGGATCTCGAACACACATTGAAATAAAAAAAACCATCCGAGATTTCTCAAGGATGGTTTTCCACTCACAGTCCCATTTCTTCAAAAGGGACTTCCGAGCCACCTAAACTCCGCTAGATGGTCTCTTTGAAATTCTACAACAAACTTACGCTACTGGGCCGTATTGGCTGTAATCAAATTCTTTGGAACCAGTGAGATACTTTTTGTAGTTTTCTACAAATTGTTTCGCAAGGTCCTGAGCTGTTTTGTCGTATTCTTCTTTGTTTTCCCAAGCGTTACGTGGGTTTAGGATATGAGCATCCACACCGTTCACGGATTTAGGGAAAGACACTTGGAATACTGGGTGTTTTTCAAACTCGGATTTTTCAATGTTTCCGTTCAGGATTTCATTGATGATTTGGCGAGTTGCAGGAAGGTTCATCCTTTTTCCAACACCATACTTTCCACCCACTAGACCTGTGTTGATGAGGTATGCATTTACTTTGTGTTTTTTCATTTTTTCACCAAGAAGTTTTGCATAGAAAGTTGGGTGGAGAGTCATAAACGCCTGACCAAAACAAGCTGAGAACGTTGCTTGTGGTTCCTTTACACCGCGTTCCGTTCCTGCAACCTTTGCAGTGTAACCAGAAAGGAAGTGGTACATCGCTTGTTCGATGGAAAGTTTAGACACTGCAGGTAATACACCATATGCATCGTAAGTCAGGAAGATCACTGTGTTTGGGTGACCTGCTTTGGATCCTGGTTGGATGTTGTCGATGTGGAAAATTGGGTATGATACACGGGTGTTTTCTGTTTTCGCAGCAGAAGAGTAATCAACCTTTTTAGTCGTCGCATCATACACAACGTTTTCGAGAAGTGCATCACGACGGATGGCTGCATAGATTTCTGGTTCAGTTTTTGGATCTAAGTTGATGGTTTTTGCATAACAGCCACCTTCAATGTTGAAGATTCCATTGTCGTCCCAACCGTGTTCGTCATCACCGATGAGTTTACGATTTGGGTCTGTGGAAAGAGTTGTTTTTCCTGTTCCAGAAAGACCAAAGAAAAGTGCGCTATCTCCATCTTTACCCACGTTTGCAGAGCAGTGCATTGTGAGAACATTCTTCAGTGGTAGGTAGTAGTTCATGACAGAGAAAATCCCTTTTTTCATTTCCCCACCGTATTCTGTTCCACCGATGATACAGATTTTTTTTGCTAGGTGGAAGATCACAAACACTTCAGAATTGAGGCCGTGTTCTTTGTATTTTGCGTTTTTATAACCAGAAGCGTTGATGATAGTAAACTCTGGGTTTAGTTTTGCGAGTTCTTCTTTGGTTGGGCGAAGGAACATGTTGGTGCAAAAGTGGTGTTGCCAAGCTCTTTCCGTTACCACACGGAGAGAGATACGTGTGTCGTCGTTTGTTCCCGCGTGGCCATCAAATACGTATAATTTTTTGTTATCTAGGAATTTGGTGACTTCTGCATAGAGTTCGTTAAAAATTGCTTCGGAAACTTTCGTGTTTACTGGTCCCCACCAAATGTTGTTTTGGGAAGAAGGTTCATCGACAAAGTACTTGTCTTTAGGGGAACGACCCGTAAAAATTCCTGTATCCACCATCATCGTTCCATTATCAGAAGTAACACCTTCTTTGTTATTCAATTCGTGCTGGTAAATTTCTTCGTATGATAAGTTATGGAAGACTTCGGACGGTTTAAGGCCGAGTTCAGCAAGGCCTTTTAGATTAGTAGATACTGACATGGATCTCTCCTCGATTTCACTTTGTGTTTTTCTAGCTTCTTACTTTGCGAGTCGGTGTCAATAACAGAAAATGAAGATTCTACATGCATCCGCAGAATATTTTCCCTACATCAAGATGGGTGGTCTTGCGGACATGCTCGCCTCCCTTACCAAAGAACAGGCTAAGACAGAAAAAGTTTATGTCGCATTACCTCTGATTGGATCGATGGGGAAAGAGCCAAACTGGACTGGCAAAGAATATAAGGCAATCCTGCCCGAAGATGGGATCGAGGAAACGTTCGCTGTGAGTTTACTGACTAAAGCAAGGTTCCGGGAAGCAGATGAATCTGGGATCAAATTGTATTTTTTTGATTCGGAATTGTTTCGGAGTTTGGATTCCATTTATGGAACGATAGACGAACATTACCGTTTTGCCATTTTTTCATACGCTTGTTATGCGCTAAGCCAAATCTTACAAGTAGATTCCTTCCATGCCCATGATTGGCATACAGCAATGTCTCTCGCCTTACAAAAAAATTCGAGCCATTCCATTCCTTCTGTTTTTACGATCCATAATCTTGCTTACCAAGGGGACCATCCATTTTGGATGACTGGTTTTTTGAAAGAAGATCCCTTTCGCCTTGTCACAAGTCCATTTGATCACAATGAAAAATGTAATTATATGAAGGCAGGGATTTTGTCTGCAGGGAAAATCACAACAGTAAGTCCAGGTTACAAAGAAGAAACCTTAAGGGAACCCAATGGATTTGGTCTGAGTTATGCCTTACAAAAACGAGGATCGGATTATACTGGAATTTTAAATGGAATTGATACTGACGAATGGAATCCAAAGTCTGACAAACGGATTTTCCAAACCTACTCGGCTAAGGACTGGAAAGAAGGAAAATTAAAAAACAAAACACTTCTTTATGAAGAAATCGGTAGACCTCATTTGCCATTGGATGCACCTCTCATTGGTCTGATTGGCAGACTCACCTACCAAAAAGGATTCCCTACATTTTTACAGGCATTTTTAGAAAGACGCCACCTTCCACACCGTTATGTGGTCTTAGGTTCTGGTGATACAGAAACTGAAAAAGCATTTTTTCATTTATCAGATGTGATGCCGGATGTGTTTTATTTTTACAGAGGGTACAACGAATCACTTGCACACAAAATTGAAGCTGCTAGCGATTTTTTCCTCATGCCATCCCTCTTTGAACCCTGTGGCCTCAACCAAATGTATAGCCATGTTTACGGAACGATTCCGATTGTTTCAAGAGTGGGAGGTCTAAGAGATACGGTTGAGGAATCGATGGATCCCAAATTCAAAACAGGAATTGTCTTTGAACCGAATGACGTTAGTTCGCTGGGTTATGCGTTAGAACGAGCAAAAGATCTATATTTCTCGACAGATAGAAATTTCGTAGTGAAAACCATTATGAATCTAGATTGGACCTGGACCAAACGAAAATTAGAATATGATTTTATTTACCAAAAGGCCATTGAACTTTTGCAATGAAATTATTTATTTTTCTTTAAGAAACTTATTGAATTCAAATGTTAGCAAAAGTAGACTATGAATTCTATTTGCTTTTGTTTTTCCTTCATCATTATTTTCCTATTCTCTTGTAAACTCAATCTGAATAACCCTAGTGACCCAACCTCAAGAGATTTTTTTCTAACGAATCTTATGCGGTTATTTCTATCATCAGATCAATGTTTAAACTTCAAAACCTGGAAAAAAACCTACGGAACTGGCACAAGTAAAACCACAGGTTCCGACATCATGGTTCTTTCGAATGGTGATTATTTGGTATCGGGTGTGACTAGACAGTATATTCTTACTGGTTCTCCAGTTGGTGTCACAAATAATTTTGCAGGTTCGAATGGGATAACACTTAATACTTTTTTAATGCGTGTATCCAAAGAAAATGGTGACATCCTTTGGGTTGATTATCTTGGGGAAGCGACTGTCGAAACATATTTTAAGCCAAATTTAAATCGATATTCCAATGGAGACATATCGGTTGCTATGATCGTTACAGGAGCTTCTCAGCCAAGTCCACTAAATGCGAAATCAGGCATTGGAATTCCTTCTTTATTTGTTGGAAGGATCAAGGAAAATGGAACACGTGTTTGGTATACATATTTAGATTCACCAAGTATTGGAGAAACAGTTGTTTCTGCGATGGATACGTCAAACCGTTTACATGTGTTTATTGAAAATATATGGGATACTACTTCAGTAAGCCATGCACCTTTTGTCGATGGCCCGGCGATAATTAATACACCTCTCGGAGGATCTTCTGATTCTGACTTTATTCATTTAGCAGTAAATGAAAATGGTTTTATGAGTTTCCAAAGATTTTTTACGAGTGCAGGTGGAGACTATGTGTTTGGAGTTGATGCAAATACCAATGGACTGTTTATTTCTGGCACAACCTCTCAAGGTGCCAACGGAACCATTCACCCCAATATAAATACGCAAACTCCAATTGTAATGAAAGTTAACGAAGTTGATGGAACAATTATTTGGTATCAATATTTTGGAATTTCAGCAGAAGGAGATTATGGCCCGTTTCGCTTCTACTTAAAAGATGATCAAATGTTTTTATTAGGTAATGCTAGAAATACATTCGGTTCTCCTACAGAATCGCTTGTCGCAGCAGATGGAACAATCAAACATTTTCTTCTAACAAAGTTTAATACTAATGGTACTTTTTTATGGAATAGTTTCTTAGGAAGTAATTCAGAAGCTACCGTTGATTTCTCTGAATCTGAACCTTTGTTTTTATCCTCTTCACAATTATTATTTCGTACTCTTAGTTCTTCATCGACAGGAAGGTATACCTCTTCACCTAACTCAATCATTGATACCGCCACTGGTGTTTATCCACTTGCTGATATCTTCGTTAATCCTGTATCTGGAGAATTTAATCGTTTTAATTATCAATCAAATTTAACTTCACCTACGCAGGAAAAAACTGAAGTGATGAAAGAAATATGTTCGGGTAAACTCGTCCGTCTTAACTACACAAAGTTCACATCAGCAAACTTTCCTGAAAACACTCAGATTTCAATTGAAAATGTCAATTTACCTTAAGAAAAAGGATATGGCGCCTCGCATTCGTTAGGAGATTCTGCTTTCTTCCAAACACGACCGCGCTTTGCGCTCCAATCTTTTTCTTCGAAAAAGGATTTCCGCTGCAATCGCTGGCGCAAGAGTTATGCATAGAAGATATTGTAGCGATTTTCCGCTAGGAGATAGACGTATGCATTGAATGATTTTCAAACGTTGGATCACAAAAAGCTTGAGAATGAAACGATGAATTGTATTGATAACATGTCTAAGAAATTACATTAAATCCTGCCAAGCTCCATGTTTGGCTATAGAATCACTCATGAAGTTTTTGCTTAAATTTTATACATTTTTATTATCACTCTTCTATGCTTCGATATTGATAATATCGTTCTCACATTGTAAATTAAATTTAAACAATCCAAGTGATCCAAGGTCCAGAAGTTATTTTGAAACCGCATTATGGAATGAATTCTTAAAAACGTTATGTGATCCGAATACAAGAGGATCAGTGCGTTTGGGAAGTGGAAGTTATAAGGTATTTCCGTATTCCCTCGAATTACTGAAGAATGGAAATTTAGCTGTCACTGCAGGTGTTTTTGAAGATGTAACTTGGAAGGGACGAACTGGTGGTATTCAGTATTCATACTCTGGCACACTAGGAACAACGATGAATGTCATTGTCTTTATATTGAATGGAAGGACATTTGAAATTGAATGGCTAGATTATTTAGGACCAACTACCTCTACTTCTGAAGAAGTAAATTTTGCTCCAGTGAGAGAAATGTCGAACGGAGACATTCTTGTTTATACCAACGTCAATGGGACACAAGGCACACCAATCTCTGGCAAAGCAAATACAGATGCCTTTTTAGTAGCAAGATACAATCAAAAAGGTAATCGTATTTGGCATACGTATCTCGATTTACCAGTGAACTCGTTTCTTCTGAATAAATTTGCTCTGGTAGTTGATAAAAACGACCAAATCCATTTATTTTTTATCCATAATACAAATTCTTCCAATACACCTGACTCAACAGGATTTATAGAATTCCCAAGCACAAAAGTTGCATCGGATGGAACGAATGTTGGACAAAGAGAGATTGGATGGGCAATTTTAAATTCAGATGGAACACCCATTTCTCAAACATATTTACCTTCCATTAATAGTATAGAAATATCAACTGCAGAACTAGGACCAAATCACAATATTCTAATTGGTGGTTCAGCACAAGATAACTTTAATGGATTTCCAGGACATCCGTTACCTTCTTATTCCAGAATCGTTCTTGCGAACCTATCGATAAACAATCATTCGATCCAAAATGTAACATACTTAGGAAATTCAAGCACGTCGTTCAATCTTGGCGACATTAATACATTAACAGGTGGAGCAGATGGTATTTTCGCTTCTGGAAATTCAGCAGGCGGATTTGGAATCCCTATTCATGATTATCAATTTTTTCCAACAGGAAATTATCGAAATCATATCTTCTTAAAATTTGATTGGAATGGAAATTTGATTTGGAACCAATTCGTTGGATCAACCAATACAAACGTCCTAGAATTTTTTCCGAAAATTACATACATACCATTCTTTGATGAATTTCGAGGGAATATCTTGTCTCCTCTCGACGGTACGCGGTTCACAGGACTAGATGATTTGAGTTATGGAAATGGAATTAATGAATTACAGGATGTTACATTTCGCCTACGCGGAAGTGATGGACGCATTAAATCAGTTTACTATGAAACAAATGTTTCAGTTTCACCGCCACCAAATGTTCTAGTCGATTATAATGTTCAATATCTCAATGTATGCAATGGTAGAATTGTTAAACTAATAAGGTATTTAAATTACCCAGCAGAAGAAGGAATCATGGAGGTGAGTACGAGACCTGGCTTCGAGGAACCTTAATCGTCCCTCGATAGCTTAAAATTATCATTTCCAACTAAGATTCGCTTTGCGACCGTTTTGAGTTTGGTTACCATAACCAGAGATCGAACCCTCACTTCTTTCTGTACCGAATTGGAGTACGGCACTACTGAGGGTGTATGCATTTCCATTGGTTGAATATACCTCGATGGAGTGGCCTCCGATCCCTGAATGGGAATTGCGAGCAGACCCTCCATTTCCACCTTTTCCTCCAGAGCCTGCTGTCCCTGAAATAAGCTGAACACTAGCTAACACTAATGTGTTTAGATCCAATTTAACTGCTACTATCGAAGATCCACCACCTCCACCTTTCATACCTTTACTGCCATCAGTTCCACCACTATCTTTAGCAGCTGTTCTACTGCATATATCTAATGTATCGATAGATAGGAGGATGGTGATCTAAGATTCTAGTTTTTTTTAAAGAGACTGTGTTTTCAATGCCGCTAATTCTGGTGGAAGGTAACATTTCCAACCAGAACGGACGTTTTTTTTAAAATTTTTTTCTGAATTCTGTCACAATGGAGAAAATCCGTTGTCACAAGTAGGAAAAGGATCTTTAGGAGGATTCAATGAAATTACTTTCACTTATACTCATAGGTTTTGTTGCCGTAGAACATGTATTCATTCTAGTGTTGGAAATGTTTTTGTGGAAAACAGAATTGGGAATGAAGGTATTCCAACTCACACCTGAAACAGCGGAAATCACTGCGAAACTCGCAAAAAACCAAGGTTTGTACAATGGGTTTTTGGCTGCAGGATTATTTTGGGCACTGTTTTTCATCAAAGACCAAAGCCAAAAATTCCAAACCATTTTGTTTTTTCTCGTTTGTGTTGTGGTGGCGGGAATTTATGGATCTGCAACTGCAAAATTTTCGATTTTGTTTTCGCAAGGATTACCCGCATTTTTAGCATTAGTTGTACATTGGTTGGCCAATCATAAACGATGATCGAAGATCCACATAGTTCTCTTTTAGAGAGTTGTTTACAAGGTAAATCAAAAGCGTTGGAAGAATTGATACAATTCTTCCAGCCAAAAGTTTTTTCCTTGGCTCTTAAATTTTTATGGAACCCTGAAGATGCAGAGGATGCCACACAAGAAATTTTAGTCAAAGTGATTACAAATCTCGGTGGATTTCGAAGAGAGAGCAAACTATCTACTTGGATTTATAAGATTGCGAGTAACCACCTCATCAATGTTAAAAAGTCAAATCTAGAAACAAAACACATTCACTTTAGAAACATCCGTGATGAATTACACAAAACTCAAAACAACTTACCATCTCATTTAATAGGACAAACTGATTCCAATTTAGAAGAGGATTCAAATTCCAATGTTTCGAATCTGGTTTTACATGTCCAAGTTGCTTGTACATATGCGATATTACAAAGTTTGACCCGTAAGTATAGAATGGCTTATTTATTAGGAGATGTATTTTCTATTTCGAGTGAAGAAGGCGGACTCGTAATGGGAATTAAACCTGAATCCTATCGACAATTATTATCAAGAGCAAGAAACCAATTAGAACAATTTTTGGGAAAAGAATGTAGTTTAAGTAAAAGTACAAATCCATGCCAATGTAAAAATAGAATTCGTTATGCAACGAAAGTTGGAAGGATTCGATCCTATTTGAAACTATCGGAACAGATGAAACTCGATGGTAGATGGAAACAGATGAAACCACTTTTACCAGAGACTACCAAAATCCGAAAGGCAGCCGAAATTTACAGAAACCAACCAAATTTTTTACCTAAAAAAAACCAATTAGAAAGTATTCGAACTTTGTTAGACAACTCGTTTCCATTCTCTGCTCGGTGAATTTCCATAAATTCTTTTATAAGCTTTGGAAAAAGAGAATGCTGACGCATAACCAACATTTTGTGCAATTTCCTCTAAACCCATATTCCCTTTTTGAAATAAAATTTTGGCTTTTTCCATACGCAGTTTTGCCAAATACTCCATTGGTGGGATTCCCAATACATCCCGAAATTTGTTAGCTAGGTTTGCGCGAGATACCCCAGTTTCTTTTGCTAGTGATTCGATTGTCCAATCCTTTGCATATGCATTATGAAGTTTTTCTAAAGCATACAAAACAGTTTTATCGTGAAAGGCTTTGATCCAACCAGAAGGTGAGTTTTCCTCTTGTTGTAACCAAATTCGGATCATATAGTATAGCATAATATCTGTTAATCTTTGCACTATTAAGTCAGTTCCAAGATTGAGTTCTAATTCTTTTGAAAGGATTTGAATGAAATCTTCTAAAGAGTGGTGTTTTTGGATACTTTCATATGGAATATAGATGAAATCTGGTAACTCCATGAGAAGTGGGTGGACGGGTCCAATAGGAACTTCATACCGAACGGATACAAAGGTAGTGACTGGATTTTGGTCTTTCTTGTGGTTATTTTTTTCATTCAAAAATCGTTCGATTGTTACAACTTTTGCTTTTGGATCAGATAATAACTCGTGGTGTATCCCTCTTGTGATGAATAATAAATCACCTTTTTTGAGTGGGATCAGCTTGTTTCCTATCCTCGCATAACAGCTGCCTTGCGTTACCACATGGAAACCGCCACTTTTTTCGCAAGGGAAGTGAAATCCAAAACTATCGAAGATTTGGCCTTTTGACAAAAGGTCGTTTTTCCAACCTGCTGAAAATAGAATGTCTGAGAGTAAATCCATAAGTAAAAAATACCAATTCCCTACCATTTGTCCATTAAATTATACTTTTGGATATATTTTTAATATTTTTCGACATAGAAAGTATATTTTTTTGTGATAAACTAAATGTATAAGATTCAAAAGAAGTAAAAGTAAAATTGAATCTGAGGATATAAGGTAACAAACGATGAAAGTATTTGTATATGGTGGATCAGGTCTTGTTGGTGGGTATCTCGTCAAAGAATTACAAAAAAAAGGACATGAAGTTTTTGCTGGTTCCAGAAAACCGGAAGCACAAACAAAAGAAACGAACCTGAATTGGGTGGTAGCAGATTCGAAGGATCCTAAAAAAGGGATAGAGATTTTGGAATCAGTGGATGCTGCATTTTTTTTAAGCCCTCCAGGGGAAACAAACCAATATGAAATTCTTTCTCCTTGGATTGAAAAGGCAAAACAAGTTGGATTGAAAAAAATTGTGCTCATGACAGCGATGGGAGTGGACCATGCACCACCGGAAGCACCTTTCCGAAAAACAGAAATTTTATTAGAAGGATCTGGCCTTTCTTGGAACATCATCAGACCAAATTGGTTTATGCAAAACTTTCATACGTTTTGGATTGCAGGCATCAAACAGGACCAAAAGATTTATTTTCCTGGAGGAAATGCAAACGTTAGTTTCATAGATGCCAGAGACATTGCATCCGTTGCTTCCGTACTATTAACTACTAATGATTTTCAAAAACAGGCACTCACACTCACTGGAAAAGAATCCATTGATCATTACCAAGTAGCCAAGCATTTATCTTCTGTTAGTGGAAAAAACATTGAATACAATGATGTTGATCCCAAGGTTTTTGAAAATTCCTTGGTATCCGCCGGACTATCAAAAGATTATGCAGCTTTTTTAGTGATGATCGCAGGTGCATTAAAAGAAGGATTCTCAGCACCTATCCTTGATACTGTCAAAAAGATCACTGGAAACGATCCAATTTCATTTCAGAAATATGCAGAAGACCATGCGAGTGCGTGGAAATAAAAAACAAATCTAAAGCAAATCCTCCTTATCCACAAACGATAAAAACTTTTAGAATGTGGATAAGAGGATTCTAGATTCAGTTCATTCAGCGATTAAAATTCGGCTTGAAGCTCCCCCTTTTGGGTCTTCCAAAATATTTCTCAGTACTAATTTTTGAAATGGTAAAAAGACAGATCCACTTACATTCACATAGTTTTTATAGAATTTTTTCGTTGGGATTACTTTCTTTTGTTTTAATGTTTTGGGATCATAAATATGAAGCCCCGAATTTCGAACCCAAACCAGTTCCCCTTCTTTCCAAAATCCCAATCGATGGCCGTGTGTACCCCACTTCGTTTTTTTGACATCGTTTAAATTGCCTGTATTATAAATTCTCACTTCTCCAGTATCCGAAGCCGCCATATACAAAGTTTTTCCATCCTTTGAAAAACAAATTCCGTAAGGAGTGGAAGGGATTGAAAACGATTGGAATGTATTGGTATCTAATTGAAATAAATAACCAAGTGGATTTCGATTTTGAAACGCTTCTGCATATGCAGCGATGACAATCTGATTTGATTCTGGATGGAATTCAGGTGTATACGGATAAAATTTGGATTTGTATTCCTTTAGTTTTGTTAAGTTTTGATTTTGAATTTTGAAAATGAAGGCAGATACATCTTCTGATACATCATCTTTTAAATCTGTATCTACAGCGAATGTAAAATAAGCTGCTTGGTCCTTTTCAGAATAACCGATGTAAGAACTTTGAGCAAATGACTTTGAATCCTCTTCTGGGATTTCAAAGATAGGTTCCACCACATCGATGTTATTTGCTGTTAAATCCCAACCTACATAAAAGTATTTTTTTGTTTTTGATGATTTTCCTTTGTTTTCAAGGATAAATCCTGCACGATGATTTCCTTCTTCGTAATATAAAAATTCGTAGATGGTAAGAGGGAGACGTTTGCCTTTGTTCTCAATTTGGCCAATAAAATCTGTTGTATGTGCCAGATAGTATGCTTCTAATGGAATGGATTTATAAATTTTTTGTTTTGAAGTTGTATCGTAAAAATAAACTCCAGGTTCATCAAAATCAGCAGTTTTACCAATATAAATCCACTTACCACCATTGACAAAATATGGATTACTTGATTCTACAAATGTTGGTCGAACATCAAAATTAGTACTGAATAAAAACTCCGATTCAATTGTTTGCGCAAACAAACTACCAACAAAAAAGAAACAAATAACACTCGTAACAAAGTATGGAAACATCATTCTCTCCCAATGTTTGGACATGGAGAATTACAATATCTCAAATTTGTTCTTTTTACAACTCAAGTTTGTAAATTTTTTTCTAAATTCTACTAAAAATCCAATTTAGAAATCGGTTCTTCTTCCATTAAATCAATTCAAATCTAAACCTTTTTGTTCGAGTGGAAACAAATCAATCGTCAAAGACAAGTCTCGATTTTTTTCAGTTCTTCATACAACCAACTCGCACTCGTGATTTCCTTTCCATTTGGATAACGGATTTTATAAGGAGTACCAGATAAAAATGACTTCGATGCTACTTTATCAATAAAGAGTTTTGCAGTCCAATCTTTCGGATCAGGAGCAAAAAAAGAATTTTTGGCTTCGTTTAATTTGTAACGTAAATGGTTCTCTGCATCCTTTGCATTATGTGAATCACCATTTCGAATGAAGTTTCCATTGAAGTTTCCAATTCTTTTTAATAAGATTTCGATTTTTTCGGATTCTGAATAGGTGTTACAGGATTTTGATTCTGAACTAAGGGGATGTCCCCACACAATAAATAAGAAAATCGATATAGAAAGAAATAAAGAAGATAAGTTTTTCATGGAATTACTTTTGTATCAACATGAATTCAGATTTTAATACAGGCAACTAAAATAACATAGGTTCAATGATTTCTGGTTCCGCAATGATATATTCGGAAGGATAAGATTGGATTAAATTTCTGATTTGGTTTTCTTCTTTGATTCGAGGATCTAGCCATCTTTCCCAACAATCTTCAGTTAGGTGAACTGGTTGACGGCCTTGGTTACCACCAGAGTTATGAACTTCTTTCATCAGAGAGTTTCCTTCTTGCGTTAATATGCTAAACCAAAATTTTTGAAGGGAGGGACTTGGAATCTCACCCCAAATTCCTGCAAAACAGAAACTCTCTCCAGATTTTGGATAAATTTTATATTTAATTTTTGTACCTTTTTCGGATTTCCATTCATTAAAAAAAGAAGCAGGGATGATACAGCGATTGTGTTTTGCAGCATTGGACCAAAAAGACGTAGAGAACAATCGTTCTTCTCTTGTATTAAAAATTGGTTTTGGTGACCAATTCGGTTGTACTCCCCATTGCATTAACTCTAATGTATTTTCACCTTGATTTGAAAGGGAATGGATTACCGGTGCAATCGAACTTGGATAGTATTCAAAATTTGGTGACCTTCGGAATGTGTCCTCTACCTTTTGAATGTCGAAAACTTGGGTACCTTGGATCAATCGAATCCATTTTTCGGTTCCATCTTTTAATTTGATTATAGTATATCCAAAACGCCCGCACACAATGAATCAATTGAACTTAATTCATAAAAATTGCAAACTAAGATTTTACAATTTTCCGACTGATTTCAATTTCGTGACTAGAAGTCATCTGAAATTGACTTAAGGTCAATTTCCATTTTTTTATAGCATATTTTCTATAAGATTCGTAGTTTGGAAGTATGAGTCGAGTGCAAGTCATAGAACGTTCACCTAAAAAGAGAGCTGTTTTAGAGAAAGATAAACTTTCAAAGCGTACTTCGATCATACATGCTGCTGCATCCCTACTCCAAAAAAAAGATTGGTCTGAACTTTCCATGGATGAAGTTGCAAAACGTGCAAAAATTGCAAAAGGTACTTTGTATTTATATTTTCCAACGAAAGAAGATTTATGCCTTAGGATTCATAGTGCTGATTACGAATCTTGGTTTATGGATTTACATGAGTTTTTAAGTAAGACTCCCAAAATGGATGCAAATATTTTTTCGAATTGGTTTGTGAATTCAATGGATCGACATACACGATTTTTAAAATTACTCCCCATTGTACCGACAATTTTAGAAAAAAACGCGAGTATACAAACCATTCGCGAATTTAAATCGAATTTAAAAACGCAAATCAGCTCCGTTTTACCTTTACTCATTAAATACTTTCCTTTTTTTACAGAACAATCAGGGTTTTTATTCTTGATGCAATGCCACGCATTAGCAGTTGGATCTTGGTCACATGGTTTTCCATCTAACCAAGTGAAAGAAGCTGTAAAGGATACAGAATTGGAAATTTTTATGTTGGATTATAAAAAATTTTTAGAAATGTCCATCCTAACTTTATTAAAAGGACATTCTGGCATTTAGTTTAGTTTTGCATAAACTCATACATTTTTTTTATCAATTTATCTTTTGATTTTGGATCTAAAACCTTCTTTTGATTTTTTTCATCTAAGTCCATTTCGTATAAAATATCTTTATCATTGTGAAATATGTATTTCTTTTGATCAAATACTAACCCTCTTTGGATTTCTGAATTCCAAGTTTTTAAAACTAAATCTAATTGGTATTTGGAACTAAAAAAATTCTGAGAATTTTCCTTGCGATTCGTCTCTAGTTGTAATAGATCCAATAGAGTTTTTTTATAGTGAATTGATGAACCTAATTTTGGAATATACAATTCATTAGATAGTATTTTGTACATCAAAAAGGGAACATCTATCTCTTGGTTATACAAAGAATAGTTATGGGCATGTGCACCTCCTTCTCCAAAACTTTCACCATGGTCTGCTGTAATGATGAGGAATGTTTCTTTTTTAGAATTGGTTTTAATATAGGAAATCAATTCATCTATTAAATTTATATTTTCCTCTAATGCTTTTGTATGGCGTAAAACTTTTGGTAACGAAATATCTCTATTGGAATGAGTAAAATAAGGACTATGTGTTTGGCTAAGTCCTACCATAACAAATAATGGATGAGAACCAAGATCCAAATGTTTGAATTCTGAAAGCACAACTCGATCATCCATCCCCCAACTGAAATAACCATTTGGAGTACTGAATTTTTTTTCTAATATAGTTTTGTCTTGGACATCTTGGAATACGTTTGGAAAAAATAAATTCATACCTTCGAAATAAATTGATTGAGTATAAATCATCTTTGTATCATACGAATATTTTTGCTTTAAAAGAATTGGTAAACTTTCTCCTTCAATCTGTTTTGTAGATTCAATTCTCGAACTATTTAGCTGTGACTCTCCTGTCATCCATGTGAATAAACTTTTAGAAGTATGTGGCATTGGAATCAAAAAATGTGAATTGTCTAAGTAAGAAAAATTGATAAATTTTGAATTTACACCTATCAAGTGTTTTCTGGAAACACCTTCAAGCACAATCATTATGATATGACTGTCACCCGGAATATGATTTATAAATTGATTCACCTTTTGTTTAAGATTCTGTTTTTGATGAATGGCGGGCAAAGTTTGTTCATTCAATTTCGAATGGAACAATAGTAATAAGTACACTACGAGTAACAAAAAGGTAGGGTTCACTCGATACCGCATAAACACCAAAAAAGGATCAAATAAAAATATTAGGATTAAAAATGGAAAATAATGTACCATTGAACATTCGTGCAAAAATGGAAAAAATTCCTTCCATAGGAATCCTAAATTTTGAACTGCATATCCAAATAGATGAAAGTTTAATTGTGTTTGGTATACCCATTGGTAGTTTAAAACGATTAACAACGGCACAAGAAAAAGGATGCGGGAGAACTGATTGAATATTGAATTGAGTTGAAGTACATTCAAAACAATTGGTAGGACACCAAATAAAAATAAAATTTGGAGGAAAAATCCATGGTAATACATCCATCCAGACCAAAGAATTTCACCTGGATAATGGAAACTATACAGTATCAAATAAAAAAGAATCCATTGGAATTTTGGTGTATTTAAAATATGTTTTAAATTATTTAACTTCAAATTGAACTTTTGCCTTTGTTTCCGTTCCATCAAATAATTCTAAACTATGTTTTCCTCTTTGGATGGCCACATGTCCTTCACCTGCTGTTGACAACTTCAATTGTAAAGTTTGGTTCCAAATCAGTTTTGGATCTTTTAAAGTCTGGTATTCACGGATTCGAATAGGTATATTTTGTTTATCACGCTCAAATCCAGGATGGTATAAAAAAACTTGGCTTTGTCCTGGATACACAAATCCCACGCCAACTACGGAAGAAACCTTATTATTGTGTAACTCTTCACATGGAAGAAGGTTTGTTATTTTTTTTCTAACATTCAAAACAACTGAAGGACAATTGGAATTTGACAGTTTACCGGAAATTTTACAAAAAGATCGAACTTCTGTTAGTTTAGGTGAGTATGACTTTTTATCCTTGTCCTTCATAAGTAATCTAAAAATATTTTGGACAATTCTTCCAGCTCCAAAAGAACCAGAAACATCCATTGTTTTTTCACCTGAAAAATTCCCAACCCAAGCACCTACCACATAGCGATCATTAAATGCAATAGTCCAAGAATTCCTGTAGTCTTTGGAAGTTCCCGTTTTAACTGAAACTGGAAAGGGGTAATTTAAATAACTTCTTTTCCCGAATGCCTTTTGTCTCAATTTTGAATCACTGAGAATGAATTTGATCTCTTCGGCAGTTTCTTCAGATACCAAAGGATGTGATTCACCATAAAAAATTGATTTTCCATCGATACTTCCAATTTTAATTTTTGGAAGAATACCACCTAACATAAATGTACCGTAAGCTCGCGAAAGTTGTAGTAGACTAGCTCCTCCCGTTCCTAATGCAAGTCCCGGTCCATAAAAACTTGGGGATTGTTTTAAGTTTTCAAATCCTGCTAACTTTAAAAATCGATAAAAATTAGGGACACCAACTAATTGGATGGTAGTGACTGCTGGTATATTACGAGAATTTGCCAAAGCTTCCGCTAATGTCAATTCCCCCCAATAACGAAGGTCCGCATTTCTCGGAAGGTAGTTTTCTCCTGTACCCAATGAGTACGAATATTTTTCATCCACTAGTATTGAATTGATCGAGTATAAATTCTGATCGATTGCCAGAGCATATAATAATGGTTTCAATGTACTTCCAGCATCACGAAACGCAATAGTTCCATTTACCATTCCATTACCATCTTCAAAAAAATTTTTAGATCCAATCATTGCCACAAGTGATAAATCTGTTGTTTGGTTTGATTCTTTCTCTAAAATGATTGCTGAGGCATTATTTACATTCCATCTTTTTAATACATTTAGTTCTGAATTTACAATCGAATGGATTTCAGAATTTAATTCAGCTGAAATGGTTGATACCAATTCTTCTTTTGGATCCAAATGTAAACTTCTGATCCAATTCAGAAAATGTTGGTTTTCACCACTTAATGAATCATCGTAATTCTGTATTTTCTTTTGGAGTTTGGTTTGGACGAGATCAATTGGAGAATTTAATATGGGAAGTGAGTATGGAATTTTGGATCGCAATTGGTTGTATCGAAATTTGATCTCATCTTCGTTTGAGACATTCTTTCGAATTAAAATAGATAAATAGACGGTTTCTTCCAAGGATAAAAATCTTACATTTTTTTCAAAAAGAGTAAGGGAAGCAGAAGGAAACCCAACTGAATTAGAATGAATAGATACAGAATTTAAATAAGCTTCTAAGATTTGTTTTTTTGTTAACCATATTTCAAACCGAATGGCTTCCAAAACTTCAAATGATTTACGAATTATCATCGGATACGATCGAATATTTGGATGATAAATTCGAACCAGTTGCATCGTGATGGTGGAACCACCACCACGATTTTGTTGTGAAAAGAAAAACGAATATAAAGAATTGATTATTGCAAAAGGATCAATCCCATGATGTGAAAAAAATCGTTTGTCTTCTGCAATACAAACGATTTCAGAAACAAATTTTGGATAATCGGTTAAAGGCACCCAATCTTGTTTGGACAAAGTATGATTATGAGTTCTACCTATCAATCTACCATCTTTGGATAGGATACGTGTTGTTACATCTTTTTTAAAATCATCAATTTGGATTGGTCTTAAAACAAACCATATTCCTCCGACGATAGGTATCAGGAAGAATAAGGTTTTGATTTTAAATATATAATTCCAAATCACTCCACTTTTACCCGAAGTGAACTAGTATTACCGTAAAACTGTGGATGGTACATCAAAAATGTTTTTGATGCCGGGAGTATTGAATTTCCTTTCGCAACAGGTCTCAGAATGTATTTGTATTCCGACTCTCCTTTGCGTAAAAAATCATCTGAGAATATCACTCGATCATCTCGATACTCAATGTACTGACCATAACTAGATTCTGTAACTTCCGCATCCTCTGCATCGGATGATTTTTCTGTCAAAAAGGCTGTATTCACAATCTCGGTATGACTCGGAATTGGATCGATAACGATTACAAATGCTTGGTCTTTTTTACTCAATATTTTGAGTTTGATTAAATACGTGGAACCTCTTTGTAAGTTTGAAACTTCTTTTAATATTGGATTTCCATCAGAATCTCTTCCATCAATGCGATACATTGTTTTTTTGATTTCTAATCCATTAAATTTCTCCTGTGTTGTCTCTTTCACAGGAACATACATCAATCGTGTTTGAAAATACAATCTTCCTTCTGCACTTGTTCGTTTAAATGAAATTGGTTTTGTAGAAACAGAATTTCCATCAAATAAACGATCAAATGAAATTTCTTCTTTGAAAATAGAATCAGAAGTCGGAGAAAACGATTCGTCTATAATTGTTTTTTCTCCAAAAACAACTTCTCCCTCAGTTTCACTCTTCGTTGCTTCAAATCGATTCCGATATTCAGACAATGCTAAAGCAATGGTTCCAACACTATGACTGTCAGTCCAAAAACTTCTATTACGATCCATCATAATTGCATTTACGAGTTGGACCATTCTCGGATTTTTCGAATCAACACGTAAGAGTAATCGTAAATAATTTCCGAGAACAGAAGATGTATTGTAATACGAATAATAAAAATATTCGTCAGGATTTTTCTTCATAGGTTTTACAATGAATAATTCTTTATCATATTCGATATAACTTACAAAATCTTCATATAGCTTTTTGAAAGTTGGATCCGAAAGATACGAATCGATCTTATGAAAATCTGCATAGGCAGTTAAGAAGATCCCACGTGATTTTGGATTTAATTCTTCAAAATGATCAATGAGTGTTTTTTCTAAGGAACTTACATCTTTTTTGTCTTTTACAAAAACAGAATAGATTAAACTTAAAGTTTGGTAAGAATCGATTGAAGTCTCTGTTGGACTTTTAATATAACTTTCTAAAAACTTGATTCCCGATTGGTAAGCAATCAAATTTGTTCGTTTGCCTTTCTCCTTTCCCAATTGCATGACAGAAATCACATAAGCTGTTAAGTAAGGATACCCACTTCGACCGTAACTTTTCCATAATTTAAAACCGCCATTATAGGTTTGAAATTCTGACATTTCATCCAAAAACAATTTTTCAATTTGATTGAAGTCATACGAATCTTTTGAAGGTGCTTTGTATTGGAATTCCCTTAATAGTTCACCAGAACTTAGTGAAAGTAGATACGCAGAAGTTCTTTGTTCCATACAAAAATATGGATTTGATTCATAAAAATCAAAGGCAGATTTAAGTGCTGTGAGAGCAGTCCCAGAGATACGAATATCCAGTGATCCTTTATTCAATAAAATTGAATCTTTATTAGGAAATGGAATCGATGTTTTAAACTCGGAATCTGTATAACCTGTAAATTGAACAGACGTAACTGGATCAAACTCTTTGATCGGCAAAGTAACAAGTAAGGAATCAGATAAGTCTGATTTTTTGAATGAAAGAAAATTCCCTTCATTCTCTGGTTCTACCGAAATTTGATACGTAAGCTGAATGTCTTCATTTGGTTTGTTTTGTTTGAGTTTGATGAATTGTGATTCTGAAATTTGAAATGTTTTTAGAACTTCTTTTGTTTGTCCGGCATTCAGTTCGATTAAAGACCACTTTCTTTCATCATTTAAAAACTTTGACTCAATTTTATATTTAAACTTACCATTTACTTTAGTATTGTTAGTGATACTCCCACCTAACTCCAAACTATCGCCAACGCGTATAAACCTTGCTACCGATTTTTGTAATACTAAATTCTTTTTTACCAAAAATTCAGAATTGGTCACACCATACTTTCCATTGGAAGCAGATGCTACCATTACCCTAAATGTTGTTAAATTATCGGGAAGAGTAAAATTTAAATTTGCTTCCCCATTTTGATCTGCGATGACAACTGGATTCCAATAAGCGGTAAGTCGAAAATCTTTTCTTGCCCCAGACTCAGAATCAGCAGAAAAACCACCTCCCGAATCTTCGCCATAATCTCCACCAGGGCTGTCTCCCTTATTTGCATATAAATAGTGTTTGATGATCATCGAACGAAGTTCAAATGTTTTGATTACATTGTACCAATATTGATAGAAAATCTGAATTGGTGACTGGAAACTATATCCAACTAAATCCAATACTCCCCTATCAGCGACTGAAATTGTTAATTCTGCACCTGGAGTAGTTTTGATAGCTAATTTTACTTGTTCTCTTGGTTGGTATTCAGGTTTATCTGTACTAACTGTAACAGGTGCAATTTTGGTACCCAAATCTACTTTTAAAGTGATCGAGCCAGTCTTTGCCTTTGGTGCACCTAAGTCTTGTTCGTTGAATTCTTTTATATCCTCACCAGATAACCCATCTGGAGCACTCAGCCTTCCAGAAAGTAATACCACATTTACCTCAACATTGGGAAGATAAATATCTTCGATTGGAATTTCAATTGGGGCACTGTTTCCCTTCATTAAAAATGATTTTTTAAAATAAATGGAATCTCTTTCTACTGTGACAATCACACGAGCATTCTGAAGTGGAGATTTGATTAAAATTTTTGCCTTATCCCCTATTTTATATTCATTTTTATCAGAACGTAATTCAATCGAATCGTCTCCGCGGAAGTCCCAAGTGTAATAGGATTCTTTTTGATACGCATAAAAGTCGACTCGCGAAAAAACTTTGTCTTTATTCAGAACTAAGATTGTATAACTACCAGGATCTTTTGTTCGATAATCAAAACTGACTCCTTCTGATTTCGAAGTGAATTTTTTCACTTCTACAACTTTTTTTGTTAGTTGGTTACTTCTGAAGAAATACTTTCCTATTCCTTGAGATAAAACAGAAGTCCAATCATTATAGATAATGTATGCTTTTAGATCTTCACCAGATACGGCTTTTCCATTTGCATCTACTGCAATAGTAGTAAACTGAAAAGGTTTGTCTAAAGACTGGTAACGATCATTACATTTTAATCCAACATATGTTGCAGATGGTTGGTATGGAATGTTAGCTGATTTTGTAACTGTTTTTCCATCTACATCAAAAACCGATGATTCCACCACTAAATGAAAGGGATCTGCAATTTCGATTTCTTCTCCATCTGTAACAAATTTACGAGTCAAAGATTTGATTGGAATATCAAGTTTATAATTTCCTTGGTTATCTAATACACCTTCTGATCCTGTTACATAATCTGAATTTCCATCACTATACTCATCTTCATAGTCATACGATGTCTCAGAGAAATCAAAACTTGGAAATTTTTCAAACGAAACAAAACGATTTCGTTTTAATACTGAATAACTGACTTTGGCCCCTGCCATAGGAGCACCAAACATGTATTTACCTTCTACTGTTCCTTTGATATTTTCATTTTTTTTGGCAAGTTTCGCAAGAGAAACGTTTACCATAAAATTCACTGGGCGAAACTCTTCTACTTGAAAGGTATCATATGTAACTGAATTATTATCACCTTGGATCGAGATGGACACCGAATAATGCCCTAAACCTGCATCATCTGAAACAACATAACTGGAAACAACACCACCTTGTGAAGTAGTAGTTGTATTCTGATTTGAGACTTCTTTACCCCGTGAATCTCTAATTTTTACATTCACAGATTTAGACGCAAATGGCACTAATGTTCCATTTTTTCGATCTGTAAGATAACCTTTGATTTCCACTCGATCACCAGGACGGTATAACTTTCGGTCAAAGTATATTTTTCCTTTGATGTGATCATCAGAATGGTATTCGGAATATCCATCAATATGTGTTTGGTTAAAATGTAGAAATGCTTTGTCTCCCGTTGGTTCTTCTGCAATCAATACAGAATATTCCATTAGTTTATTATTGGCAATGGCAGGAACAGTACAATAACCATCTTGGTCTGTTTTACAATTTCCTTTTAAACTCCCTTTGACATATAAACTGATATTTGTATTTGCTACAGGTACTGCATTGGATAATGTGTGGATCCAAACATGTAGTTTATTAGGATCTTCCTTTGTGGTAATTCCTAAATTTGTAGATTGTAAAAATATACTTTCTGTTTTGTATCGTTCATCATTACTTTCATCAACAACGGTAGCACCTAATTCTAAAGCAAGCCAACCTTTGCTATTCGGTTTGGAACCAAAATATGAATCGATGTCCATTCCTTGGTTTCTGTATGAATTAACTTTTTCGCCTGATTTCCATGTAGAATTTTTCCAACTCAACTCTTTATCATAACTATAATAACCACTTCCTAGACTTGCAATCGCATTGACCAAAATAGGGACGGTGATTGTTGCTGATCTAACTTCAAATTCTGGGACATTGGCAATGGCGATTGGTAACACTTTGTTTAAGTTCGATTCAAATATATTTTCATTGAATAAGGAAAATGAAGGTCTACGAATCATCTTCGGCAATGTAAAACTAACAGGATTTTCTAGGAAACAATCGTTAGTTGCATAAAATTTAGAAATTGTGATTTGGTATTCGACATTTTCATCGAAATTCCAATGATCTAATGAGAATTCACGGCTAATAAAAGAAGATCCAAAATTTGATTCAATCGTTGGTTTTGGAGTAATGGTAACTGCTTCCACTAAATCCGAAAATTCAGTGTCTTCCGAAACGAAAATTTTATAATCCCATAAATTATCTAAATATTTTAAATCCGTTGTATCTAATTTAACTTCTAAGCGGCAACTACTTGGGAAAATTGTGCGTTTGATCGATTTAAAAACTCCACCTATTGATTGGCAAGAAACCAAAAAAAACAACATCGAAAACCATAGTATTATCTTACGCATACAATCTCCAAAAACCGAATGTTCTCTGTTCTACGATTGTTGGTTAGAATTGCCAAGTCTTTCCTGAATGAACGAGAATTTCTTTCCAATTTTTTTTCCTGTTATCCTGAAATTCGCTATGCTTTCGAAATTGTTAATTTGGATTAATGGTGATGTCACTATTTGCTTACAAAAAACAATATCTTTCTTTAAATGCACCATCTACTATTCCTTCTGGAAACTTTCAAATCCAATGGTTAGGTCCAAAATGGTTTCAATGGACTTCCAAAACTGGACTACAATATTTGCATTTTCGAAATTGGTGGGGGAAGATGTTCCGAGGGAATGAAACAGCAACAAACCTGTTCTTAAAATCTGGAGATAAAATATTCCAAGAAAAATACACGATGGTGGTATCCTTGGAAAAATCACCTATTGATGGCCAAACTTCTTTATTTTTGCGTTACACAAATGAAGCTCCTTTTCCTTGGCCATTTGTTGTGGATGAATTTCGAGTTTTAAGTGATGGTAAATTATTAGGTATGAGTTATCCAAAATTTGCCCCGTCACTCGCCTTACCTTTTCTCCTCCAAAAACAATAGTACAGTTTGTAAAAACAATATATTTCCCGAATTTTTTTTCGTCCTATGGAAAGTATGGCAACTCATCCTTCCCTCGAAATCCAAATATTGTCAGATTTTGAGGATATTGTCTTTTCGATAGGATATCCAAAATTAGAAATTCTTTATACAAGTCCTTCCATCAAGACACTCACTGGTTATGATAGTGAGTTTTTTTTGAAAAACAAACAATCTTGGCAAAATTTTATTTATAAGGACGACAGAAATTTAATCAAACACACGTTAAAATCGATTCGTAAAAATAAGAAATTCCGTCTTCGAATTAGAATTTTAACCCAAGAGAATCGAATCAAATACATTGAATGCAGAGGAAGATTAATCCACAATCCATTAAATGAATCGTATAGAATTGATGGAATTGTTTCAGATATTTCTGACTTACTTCCCTTACAAAAATTATTTGAAGATGAATCAATTGACGCCAAACATCTATTATTCGAAAATAATATCATTTTTAATGGCACTCAAGATTCCATGTTTTTGATTGAAGTGATGGATACTGAACAATTTATCATTCGCCGTATCAATTTAGCATATGAGAAATCAACCGGGATCACACAGACAATGATCCAAGGGAAAACTCCCAGTGAACTTTTAGGGGAAGATGTTGGAAACGTAGTCATTAATAATTTCAAAAGAGCAATCCAAGCCAAAAAAACAATCTCTTACGAAGAGAGTTTTGCGATGCCTGCAGGAACAAAAATATGGATCACCGAACTCACACCTGTTGAAGTTGATGGAAAATTTAAATACATTGTAGGTGCCAGTAAAGATATCACCGAACAAAAATTAGCAGAAAATGCATTAAAAGAGTACAATGAAAGATATTCACTTATCTTAGAAGCTAGCTCCGATGGATGGTTTGATTGGGATTTGATCAATAATACGGTGATATATTCCAGAAGATGGTGGTTAGAATTTGGCAATAATGATAAACCTGAGAATGTTCCTATAGGATATTGGCAAAGCTTGATTCATCCTGACGATGTAGGTTGGGTTAGTGAATTTTTAGAGAATATATTATCCTCACAAAGAGAAACATTTGAATTTACCTTCCAAATGAAAAAACGTAAAGGGAATTACGTTCATGTATTATCTAGATGTTATATCCAAAGAGATGCCTCAGGTAATAAGATACGAATGTTAGGTTCGAATACAGACCTTACGGAAACAAAAAAAATAGAGTATACATTACGTCATGCAAAAGAATTAGCTGAAGCAGCGAATTTAGCAAAAGGTAATTTTTTGGCAAATATGAGCCATGAAATTAGAACCCCATTAAATGGAATCATTGGTTTTACTGAACTCTTGCTCAATTCTCCTCTACAAGAAGAACAAAAAGAATACCTAAAAAATATATTTTTATCAGGAAAAAGTTTATTAGAGTTAGTAAATCAAATTTTAGATTTTTCTAAAATTGACTCTGGCAAAATTGAATTCGAATCCATTAGTACAAATTTGAAGGACTTAGCACAATCTACTGTAGATTTATTTCAAATTTCCGCGGCTACCAAAGGAATCGCATTACAATTAAATATCGATGAAAATTTACCAACTTATATTTTGTTAGACCCTTTACGCATACGTCAAATTCTATCTAACTTAATTGGCAATGCTATCAAGTTTACCCATGAAGGTTCTGTGAACATTTCGATCCTCCAAAAAGAAAAAATTGGGGATATTGTAACAATAGAATTTGAAGTTGCTGATACGGGAATTGGCATCGATATCAATTCGCAATCAAAACTTTTTGATACTTTTTCACAAGCCGATACATCCATTACTCGAAAGTACGGTGGCACTGGTCTTGGATTATCAATTACAAATGAACTCTTATTAAAAATGAATTCTAAACTGAACATTAAAAGTGAATTAAATGTAGGAAGTAAGTTTAGTTTCACATTAAAATTAGAATCAAAATCCGTCGGTGAGACTGCTAAAACTATATTCCAAGAAAAACCATTTACAAATGATGAAATAACCAAAGTCCAAAAACCAGAATTTCAAAATGATGTTCTGATTGTGGAAGACAATGAATTAAATCGTAAATTATTATCAAAGTTATTACAAAATAAATATCCTAACATTAGTTTGCGTTATGCAGTAGATGGCGTTGATGCACTAGAAAAATTTCAATTCCAAAAACCTGACCTCATCATAATGGACTTACAAATGCCAATTATGGACGGATACACTGCCACAATTGAAATTAGAAAATTAGAAAAGGATCAGATCAAAAAAACTTCAATTGTTGCTTTAACAGCCGGGGCGTATTATTCTGTAAAAGATTCGGCGATGGAATCTGGAATGGATGATTTTTTGACCAAACCAATTTCCGCCGCCTACCTTTATGAAACTGTTGAAAAGTGGTTAACTTCAGGCCGAGTGTAAAAGATACTCAAAAGCACTAATTGCTGCCTTTGCGCCCTCTCCCATTGCAATGATAATTTGTTTGTAGGGAGTGTTGGTAACATCTCCACAAGCAAATATTCCATCCACATTGGTTTTACATTTTTTATCGACCAAAATTTCCCCAAATCGATTGGTAGCAACTATATCTTTCACAAAACCACTGTTTGGTACGAGTCCAATTTGGACAAAAACACCGTCTAAAGGAATCGTTGCTATTTCTTCTGTTGATCGATCTTTGTAGGTTAATCCTATCACTTTATCTTCGCCAGTTTGGATTTCTGTTGTTTGTGCTTTCGTTAGAGTTTTTATATTGGGTGAACTAGCCACTTTATCTAATAATACTTTGTCTGCATTTAATTTATCACCAAACTCAACCAAAGTGACAGATTTCACAATCCCACTTAGATCAAGAGCTGCTTCCACTCCAGAGTTACCCCCTCCAACAACAGCCACATCTTTATCTTTAAAAAATGGACCATCACAATGTGGACAGTATGCAACTCCTTTGCCTACATACTCCTTTTCACCAGGCACATTTAGCTCTCTCCACTTAGCACCTGTTGAAAGGATAATAGTTTTAGTATGGATTTTTTCCCCTGTATTCAAATGAATGATTTTGATTTGCCCTGGTTCAATTTTTTGTACTCGTACATTTTCTTTTTTCTTAATTTGATTTTTATCAAGTTGGTCAGCTAACACATTGGTAAGTTCAGGACCTGTTGTGTAAGGAATAGATATGATATTTTCTATACCCAATGTATCCTTTACTTGCCCACCCAATCGATCTGCAATGACAAGGGTATTCAATCCTTTTCTTGCTGCGTAAACTGCAGCAGTCACTCCTGATGGACCACCACCAATTACGGTCACATCATAAACTTGTTTTGGACTTTCCATTTCCTCGTTCGAATCATTTGCAGAAGGAATGGAATATAATTCCAAAAGTTTATCAAAGATAACAGATGCCTCTGCCTTTCCACTTAAAAAACGTTCCCCATTTAAGTAAACAGCAGGAACTCCTTGGATATTCCTTTCCTTTACCAAATCTGGATACATCGCACCATCTATCATATTGTGAGAAATGTTAGAGTTCACCAAGGCAAAACTATTTAAGGTTTGTACCACCTCTGGACAATTATGACAATCAAGTGATATAAAAGTTTCAAAACGAAATTCACCATTTAACCTTGATACGGCGGACAAAATCCCTTCTTCTAATTTGATCGGATTTCCACCTGATTGTAGGATCGCAAGAATAAAAGATGTGAATTCGTGGCCCATTGGGATTCCAGAAAAATGGATTCCTGTTGGGTTACCGTTCGACAAAATGGAAAACCGGAGTCCATCAGATAAATCATTTGAGTTTTCAAGACTTATGAGCGGACTCAATGACAGAATATCATTTAGAAAACTAACAAGTTCTTCCCTTTTTTCATGTTCACCGGAATACAAGTGAATTGTTATCGGGTTTTTAATTCTTTCAAAGTATTGTTTTACCTGTTGTTTTGTTGATTCATCTAACATAACTTCCTCCTAGTTTTGGCGGGTAAAACCCGCCTAATTTTGTTTAGATTTTTCCTACCAAGTCAAGACCTGGTTTCAATGTTGTATTACCTGGTTTCCACTTTGCAGGACAAACTTCGCCGTCGTTGTTTGCAACATACTGAGCTGCTTGTACTTTTCGAACCAACTCTTCCGCTGATCTTCCGATTCCTAAGTCGTGGATCTCAGCAGTTTTGATGACTCCTTCTGGGTTCACTACAAATGTCCCTCTGAGTGCTTGACCATCATCTTCAATCATAACCCCGAATCCTCTTGTGATTTTTCCTGAGGCATCACCTAACATTGGGAATTTGATTTTTTTGATTGTGTCACTTGCTTCATGCCATGCTTTGTGAACAAAGTGAGTATCTGTAGAAACAGAATACACTTCTACACCCATTTTTTGAAGTTCTTCGTAATGATCTGCTACATCACCAAGTTCAGTTGGGCAAACAAAGGTAAAGTCAGCTGGATAAAAAACGAAAACAGACCACTTTCCGAGAACGTCTTTTTTACTGATTTTTTTAAAAGCACCGTTGTGGAAAGCTTCTGTTGTGAAGTCTGGAATTTGTGTGTTGATATTGGACATTGAATATCCTCCTTTTCTTGTTAAGAAGAATATAGTCCATTTTAGATCATTTGTAAAATAAATGTTATAAATGATCTAATTTATATAAACTATGGGGAGGATCGGTTGGACCTAATCTTGGCCTATGGACACTCCAATCACTTTGAATTTCTCTTTTTTATGGTACTCTTTTGGGATTACATTCAGAATTAAATTTGTAAGTTTATTTAAGATTTTTGTTTTATAAAATCCTTTTTTATATACCAAACTGATTTCTCTTGCCGGTTCAGGTGATTGAAAAGGAACGATTCGTTCCGAAACTTTATCAACTGCTAATTTTGGTAATAAGGTAACTCCAATCCCCATATCTACCATCCGCTTTAGGGTTTCAACACTTCCACTTTCGATTTTTGCTAAAGCATTCCGATTACATATCTTCAATGATTGGTGGCGAAAACAATGTTCCTCGCCTAAAACTAATAATGGATACTTTTCGATATGTTTCATTGAAACTGAGGTTGATTTTTCTTTTGCATCCTTTGGGTAATATACAACAAAAGGTTCATAATAAAGTTGGTGTTCAACGATATTGGAAATTTTGAGTGGCGTTGCGAGGATTCCTAGATCTATCTCCTCTGATTCCAATTTTTCAATGATGGTAAGTGTTGGTAATTCAGAAATTCGAAAATTAACTTTTGGAAATTCTGATTGTAATTTTTTATATATTGAAGGAATTAAATAATTACTTACAGTCGGTATGATTCCGAGTGATATATTCCCTGCAGGTTCATCTTTCCATTGACCAGCAATTTCAAATAATTTGTCAGCTTCCTTCAAAGTTGATTTTGCTTGTTCGACTACTTCTTTTCCTAATTTTGTTGTGATGATAGGATTTTTTTTTCGATCAAATAAATCAAAACCAAGTTCTTGTTCAACTTTTTGGATCTGTAAACTTAAAGTTGGCTGAGCAACTAAACAATGTTCGGCGGCTTTTGCAAAACTTTTAAACTGATCTAAAGCTACTATGTATCGAAGTTGAGTAATTGTCATAATATTTCCTTAAAAAATCGATCCTTTCATCGCTTAAACCAAAATTGAACTTGCATTCCCTTCAAACTACACTATCTTTAGCGGATAGCGATGAGAATTCTCTCATTTTTTTTCCCAATTTTTTTCACTACGATCCTTTCTCTCGTAGCCGAACCTGTCGCCATAAGTGCAGATACGATCGTATCTCTAGCTGAAAATTGGACATTTACCACAAGCGAAATCACACATCCCATTAAAGTAGGAAAAGGTCTCTCCTCACAAGGATTTCTTCCTCCTGTCCATGGTTATTATGAAACCACTTTTACATTCAAACCAAACAAAAAACCTCTAGGTATTTACTTAGACCGTGTTCAAGAAGTAGATACACTCATTGTGAATGGAATTACACTGGGCCAAACAGGTAAAATTTTACCCGATGGATCTTATCTTCCCAATTGGTATTACAAACGACTTTATTACATTCCCAATGAAGTTCTCAAAGAAAATTCTCCAAACCAATTAAGAATCGAAATCCATTTTCGAAACCAAACATTCCAAGGTGGAATTTTTAGAAGAATTCCTGTTATGGGAAATTATGACAAATTACAAGAACTGATTCTTTTAGAAGATGGAAGGGATTTTTGTTTTATCATGTTGTTTTTTGGAATTGGTGCTTACCAAATCTTTTCAATTCTACTAAAACGTCAGGCGAAAACTAATTTCTACTTATTATTATCAACGTTATTCTTTGTTATGTGGAGACTTCCGTTACTCAATATTAGTTATACATATACAGATTATAGTTTTATCTTTTGGTTAAAACTATTTTTTACTTCTCAAACATTTTTGCCAGTCTCCATCTTTTTATTCAGTTATTCACTTTTTCAAAACAAACTCTATTTAAAAGAACGGTTGTTAGTTATTTTTCTCATCTCAATTGCATTTTTTCAAACTTGGGATATTGAATTACCTACTCGAATTTTGTTACTAAGGATTTGGGAATTTACACTTTTACTTGTAGTGTTCTTTGTATTAAGAGCTGTCATCCGAGCAGCACGTGCAAAAAAAACGGAAGCTTACTTTTTATCAGTAGGTTTTGTTTGTATTTGTATTGGAGCAACATTTGATATCATCATTGATGTTACATCTGGTAAAAATGTATATTTAACTCAATATGGATTTTTAGTTCTAATGATCCTTTCTGGTGTAGCTATTTCCTATCGGAATGCCAAAAATGAATCTGAACTTTCGATTCTCACAAAAGACTTGGAACAACGAGTCCGCGAAAGAACAATAGAACTCCGCGAAAAAAACCAAGACCTCGAACAAGACTTATTTTTTGCATCACAACTCCAAAGTTATTTGTTACCAAAAAATCATCCGAATACCCAAGGGATTCGGATCCATACAACTTATTTGCCAATGAGGCAAGTCGGAGGAGACTTATATGATTGGGTTGAATTGGATGAAAATAGATTAATTTTACTGATTGCAGATGTTGCAGGGCATGGTGTACCCGCAGCTTTCGTATCATCAATGGTAAAAGTACAATTTCGTGAATCTACCAAATCCATTCACTCTCCAAAACAAATTTTGGAACATATGAACCAAGCACTTACTTCTCTTGTTAGTCGTTATTTTATTACTGCCTGTTGTGCCTTAGTAGATACAAAAGAAAACACAATTATATTTTCTACTGCAGGGCATCCAAATCCAATTCTATACAACAAAATTCGCAAATCTTTTGAATTTATGAATATCAAAGGTCCCATCATCGGATGGAAAGAAAGTTTCACTTTCACTGAATGGAAACACCAAATTCAAAAAGGTGATCGGTATTTCTTTTTTACAGACGGAGTAACAGAAGCTAGGGCAGAAAATAAATTATTTGGTGAAGGCAAAATTCTTGATTTATTAGAGAAAGGTAAAAACAAAGACATCAAATCTTTATCGCAAGAAATAGTTGTCCAAATCACCAAATATTCTGATGCAGAATTAAAAGATGATGTCACCTTTTTCTTTGTTGATATAATCTAATTATTTATATGGAATCGGCACCTTATTCAGTATTAATCATTGAAGATGAATATCCAGCAAGAATGTTAATGATGGATTATGTGATGAATTGTCCCGAATTAAAGTTAGCTGGAATTGCCGAAAGTGGTGACAAAGCAAACTCACTTTTGACTGAGAAAAAATTTGATATTGTATTTATGGATATTAATCTACCCGTTATCAACGGTATGGACATCCTTAGATCCAACCGTTCACAAGGTACTTATTTTGTGATCACTACCGCTTATAGTGAACATGCAGTAGAAGCATTTGATTTAGACGCTACAGATTATTTATTAAAGCCATTTTCTTTCGAAAGATTCAGAAAGTCAGTAGAAAAAGCACTTCGATTTTTGCAGGAATCAAAACAAACGATTCCAGATGAAAATAAAAACCAAATCCATTTAAAAATCCAGTCAGATTCAGCAGTATTTTTGTTACCATTTCCTGACATTCAATTTATTTCAGCAAATAACAAAAGTTGTGTGATTCATACAACGCAAAAAGATTACGAAACTCCAAAATTGCTTAAAGAAATCGAAGAAAAATTGCCAAATTCTCAATTTATAAGAATCCATAAAGGTTTTTTAGTGAACTTAAGTTATGTGGCAAGTTTACGGTATGACAAGGGTGGTTCCTATACAATCCAACTCAAAAATGAGGATGAAACAACCTTACCAGTTGGACGTTCTTATGCACAGTCGCTCAAAGAAGCCCTAAAACTCTGATTTTCTTAATTCACTCCCGAATGAGTAGCGTTCATTCCCAATCAAGTAGGGAATAAAGAAACTACGAATTATTCCATTGACTCTAACAACCTAAATGCGAAATGAACATGGACGGAGTTATATTGTGAAAAAAATTATTTTATTGATTCTCCCTTTTGTATATTTGACTTTTGTTTCCAATTGTGCCTCATCCTCGGTTGGCATTGCCACAAGCAACAAGCCAATTCCAAATACTCCTTACGAAACTATCAAAACTGTAGATAAAACCTTTACTTGGTATGCGTTTGACATTGTACTTTTCGGATTGCCCATTACCCAACCTCCAGTCGCTGATTTATACGAGAAAGTTATGGAAGAAGAATCTGGCGACGCACTTGTGAATATTCGGTATTGGAATGATAAATCGATATTTGGACCGATCACCCGATATCGATTTAATATCAAAGGTGATTTGGTAAAATTTACAAACTCACAAACACCAACGAAGTCAAAAAAGTAAATTGAGTCATTGGATATGATTTTTAAAAAGATAATACCAGTTAGTTTTTTCCTAATAGCATTTCATTTGTTAGGTTGCATTGGATCACATGTTCCTAAGGAAATCCATTTATACGACTCCGCAACAGTAGTCAGATCAACAGAATTTAAAATTTTGGGAAAGGGAACTGGCCAAGATTCAGCATTTTTTTTATTAGGAATGTTTCCAGTTACAAAAGCACCTAATGTAGAACTGGCGATGAGTCAGATTTTGGAAAAATATCCTACCGGTAAAACTCTCATCAATATCAAAATACAAAGGGAAGACAAAGCATATTTTCCATTAGGCCTTGTAAGTGTAGTCATCGTAACTGCTGATGTAGTTGGCCAACTTGAAGAAGCGACTCCAACCAATCAAAAGGAAAGTAAATGAAAGTTAAGATTGGAATTCTCTCACTTACCTTATTCATGATTTTCAATTGTGGATCAGGAGTTGATCGTGTGGAGACAAACGATGCTCAGAGCCAAGTTTATGCAGCTGCTAAATTTGCATCGGAGAAATGTGGTAACCCACTTCCCAATCCTCCACTTGTGATCGTTAACAAACCGATCCAAAGAAATTTGGATCTTTGTACGATTGCCATTACACGAACAGAATGTCCTTTTTTAGGATACCCTCTTGTTTGTACTCTTATATATCTCGAAGAAGAAACGGGTGATATCCCATGGTATTTAAACTTCAATGAAATCAGCAAAATTCAAATTAAATAAATCGATTCTGATTGGGATTCTTTTTCTTTTTTTAGGATTGCCTGCTTATGCTGTCAGCATCAAGGCAAAACTGATTAATCCTAAAAAGGAAATAGCTGAAAAAAATCTTTCTGTATTAATTTTTGAAACGAAAAAATTTGCACAAACAGATGCAGAAGGAAATGTAACATTAGAATTCCCTTCTTCAGGCGAATACACCTTGCGTTTGTTACGTGATACAGGAATCCAAGAGATTCGAATTTCAGTTGGCAATGAAGATGAATCAAGAACTATTTATACAGAAAAAAAGTCTACTGCACCTAAGTCAGGGATTGTAGTAGAAGGTGAAAGAGAAAAAACCGTAGCTTCCAGGACAAAAGTCAGATACGAAGAAATCAAACGTATGCCAGGTACTTTTGGTGAAGCATTAAGAGCATTGGAAACTTTACCGGGCGTAATACCTAATATTGGCTTTGGAGGTGGTGCAAATGGAATCATAGTACGAGGTGCTAATCCTGCTGCGAATACATATCTTTACGATGATTTACCTATCTTATATCCTTTTCACTTAGATGGATTAACATCTGTCATTCACAATGATTTAATTAAATCAATTGACTTATATTCCGGTGCATACCCAGCAAACTTCAATAATGCGACTGGTGGTATTATTGAAATAGAAACCGTTGACTCAGTGCAAAAAACAAAAGGTGCATTCCAAGTATCACTTTGGAACACAACTGCATATGCAGCAACACCAACATCAGGTGGAAAGGGGTATTTGGCAATCGCAGGAAAACTAGGTTATCTAGATAAAACTTTAGGTGCCAGTGGACTATTACCTGAAGGCATTCGTTTACCGAGATACAATGATTCGCAGATCAAATATGTTCATAACTTTACACCTGAACATCAAATTTCTTTTTATAATTTAACAGCTCAGGATAACTTTGCTATCAATGTTCCAAACAAACCAGCAAACGACCCTACCACATCACAACTTGCCCTAATTGGAGGAGCTAAAGCAAGTTTCGGACAAAGTTTTAGAACAACTGCACTCCGTTATACTTGGATTCCAGGAGATAAATTCCAAAATAGAATCACATTAATCAACTTCGATCCAATTGGTGAATACAATGTCGGAATTGGCTCCATCCAAGGAAAACAATACCAAAGAGGAAGTTATGTTGGAGTTAGGCAGGATGCCTATTGGACAGCAACAAAATTCCTAAAAGTTGATTTTGGAACCGAAGTGCGCAGATTTTCCTTCAGAGATTATGGTACCGAAGTAGCACTCAGAGACCCAACAAATCCATCACCTAACCCTTATAATTCAGCGAATCCTGATTTTGTAGGAAGACCAATCAGTATCCAAGGTAATTCACCATATTACAACGCTTATACTACTCTACATTTTAAATTTGGAAACTTCTTATTCGAACCTGGTGCTAGGTATGACTATGTGCAAGTGACTGGCAACGGTGCCTTAACACCAAGAGCTACTGCTTCTTATACACTCCCCGAAGTAGGAAAAGGTATGACTATTTACGGAAGTGGTGGGGATGTATCTCGTTTTCCACTCACTACAAATTTTAACTCAGAAACGGGTAATCCTGATTTAAGATTTGAACGTGCAAGAAAGTTAAGTGCGGGGATTGATCAAAAAATTGACCAAGTATGGCAAGTAAAAGTAGAGTTTTTTAAAAACGAATTCACTGATACGATCATTGATGATCCTTACGTTTCTACTCCAGTTGGATTAAATCCTGATAAATCACAATGGTTAACACAACCAATTGTTGCCAACCGTCCCCTAAACTATTCCAACAGAGCTTCTGGTTGGTCACATGGTTATGAATTACTCATCCGCAAAAATGCGAGACCTGGAACTCGTGATTGGTTCGGTTGGATTTCCTATACATGGTCACAATCCTTTCAAAACTCTAACTTGTATCAGATTTATGATGGTGATACAACTCAAGTTGGTGGGATCGAAAGAAAAATATTAGCGGCTTATTTTCCAAATTCAGTAGAACAGTTAGCACCTTGGGACCGTACTCATGTGGCAAACGTAATTTATGGTTGGAGGGTGAATGAAGGTTTCCAAATTGGTGGTCGATGGAGTTACTTAACTTCATTACCTTCCAGGCCAATCATTGGTGATGATGGTGGAAGATTTTCGAATCCATTAAATGGTTTAACCTATTGGAATCCGCAGTATTCAAATAATCCTTATACATCCGAATATGGATATGTCAAAAGAGGAACCGATTATCACCGGTTAGATGTTCGATTTGATATTTTTGAGAATTATTCATGGGGATATTTAAACTGGTATTTAGAAATTGTAAACGTATACATGCGTAAAAACAAAAATGGATTCGATTTTGATAATTCCAAACCATTCTCTGCAACAAATCCAAGAGAAAATGATACTTTCGGAACTCTACAATTGCCTGGTGGAACCGTAATTCCTTTTTTCAACGTAGGTATGGAGGTACATTTCTAGTGAAATTTTTAACCTACTTAGTTGTGATACTTATCTTTATCAATTGTGCAGAAGATAAAAAATTTGAAGATTCATATAAAGAAACAGTATTACTCCAATACTTGACTACCCCAAATGCACCACAAGAAACCTGCGAATCAATGATCACAAACAAAGATCTTTGTTTCCAAGCTTATTACACTTCCATTGGAGGAAGTTTTACTGCAACCAGCGCTACTGTGAAAACCCAAACATGCCAAGGTTTAATCACGAGCCCATTGTATAAAAATCTGTCGAGCATTGCACAAACCTGCTCTTTTAATTGCCAATCTACAGATTGGAAAACTAAAACAAATGCGGGAACATGTGGACAATTAAGTTTTACTGCACTGATCGAAGCAAGTATTACAAGCCCAACTGCTACTGCTTGTTTACGATCTTGTTTTGCAACAACAAACAATCAGATAACAAATGAACAAATACCTTTGTATTTTTTATTTAATAACATTCAAGACGGAGATTAAAATGCAGGAATATGTAGAATTAGGTGAAGAATTAGTTTTTGTTGCTATGGGAGTAGCAAGTGTTATCGCACTTGCTGTGTTTGCTGAAAGACTCATTTACTATAAAAAAACTTTGGGTAAAAAAAATGAAAGTTACTTATCTGAAGTTAGAAACTCACTCCAAGAAGAACCTGAAATTCATTGGAAAACGGATGCAGGAGAAGAATCAATTTACACACGATTCATCCAATTTGCATTAAGACAATTAAAACTCGGACGCAAAGGTCTAGATGAAAGTTTAGAAGGTCAAATTTTATCCGAGAAATTGGAGTTAGAAAAACGTTTACCTATTTTAAATACATTAGGAAACAACGCTCCTTTTATCGGACTTTTAGGAACAGTTCTTGGTGTCATCAAAGCATTTTATGGTTTGGGAACACTGGGTAGTTCTGGTGCAGAAGTAGTGATGCGTTCTATCTCAACTGCGCTCCTAGCAACGGCTGCTGGTCTTGCAGTGGCGATTCCTGTGGTAATGGCGAATAATTACTTTTCCAGAAAAGCAAAGGTGATTTTGCAAAACCTTGAAATTTTGAAAAAAGAACTACTCTCTTATCAAATGAATAAGACAAAGGTATAATTATGGCTGGAGCATCAGGACCACAAGACGAAGAAATCGGAAGTATCAACATCACTCCTATGGTGGACGTGATTTTAGTACTTCTCGTAATTTTTATGGTAACAGCAAACTTCTTAAAAAAAGAAAGTTTAAATATTAATTTACCAAAAGTACAAGCTGCTGATCCCAACGTAGCGGAATCAGTTCAAGTAGCAATAACCAAAACAGGTGCAATTCTTTTAGAAGGAAAAGACACTGATATAACAGGTCTTGTTCGAAACTTGGAAAGAGAAGCCAAAATCAGACCTAACATGCGTTTGACATTATCTGCTGATGAAAGTTTGCCTTATGGAAAAATTACGGAGCTGATGGGAATCATCCGAAAAGCCGGAGTCACAAAAATCGCCCTCAGTGTAAAAAAATGAATCGGTTTATTGAACTCTTAGTAAAGTTCAAATCTTCTATCAAACAAAATAAGGAACGTGTCTTTCATATTTGTTTGGCTGGAAGTTTATTCATACATACTGCTACTTATGCAGGGTATCGAATCAGCCAACTCAGAGGGGATGAAGTAGTAGAAGATTCTGCTTTTGAAGATGTAGATGTAAACTTTGAAGAAATTCCCCCAGAGTTAATTGGAGGCACATCTTCACCAGCACCTATCGAAAAACAAGAATGGGTTGAGGGAAGTAACAAAGATAAGGCGGACGAACCAGACAATTCTGATATCAATCCAAATCAATTATCTGGGAACGGCACTGACAAGGATGGTTATTTGTTTTCATTTAATGGAGACAAAATGCCGACAGCTATCATCGACTTTGATTTAAAGGAATACTTTCCACCACAAGCAAAAGCAGCAAACATAATGGAAAAACAAGTGGTACTACTTGTCCAAGTTAATGAAGACGGAAGTTTACAATCCGCAAAAATTGTTTCCGGAAGAGCTGGATATGGTTTTGATGAAGCTGCTTTAAAACTGATTAAGAGAGTACGATTTAGCCCTGGTTATGTGCAAGGTCAACCAAAGAAAATGGCCCATCGTTTGCCAATCACTTTCTCACTCGAAGACTAACCTAAATGGGAATTACAATAGGCAAATTTTTAGAAAAACCATATCTATCAATTTGCTTATTGTTTTTAATTACTTCTGTTTCGATTACTTCTTATGTTTATTCTATTTTAAAACCTAAAGACAATTCGATTTCCGAATATTACTTATCTGAAAATGCTGATTATTTTGTAGGAGATATTCCTGCAGATGATTCTGGTCAAATTGACTTTCAAAAAATGCATAAAGTGTACTGGTTATCCACATCGGGTTGGATCAATGATGAGGAATTCAAACGAATTACAGATTCAGAATACATTTGGCTAAGATCCAAAGCATTTTCAACTATTGAAAATGAAGAACTACACTTCCTACTGGAACATGCAGGATTAAATATTGAAATTTTTAATGAATTTGGTGATTCTATTTTTAAATACGGAGAATTTACGGATACAAAGTACTTACCAAATATTTTCCAATCTAAGTTTTCCTGGGTAAAAATTCCAAAAGATAAATCACAATATTATTATTTACGATTATTTCATAAAAAGGGAATTTTATTTTCCATCACGATTATTGAAAATTTAATCGGAAAACAAACGGCTCTTTACCGAGAGATCGCATTAAAAAATTTAACCACCATCTTTTTCCATTCGTTTTTTATGATGATAGGAATCATTTGTGCTTTAGTCTATTTTATTGAATTCAAAAAACAGTACAACATACTGCTAGATTTTTCTTCCTTTTCCTTATGTTTTGGAATTTTAGGACTAACTTCAAACGAATTTATACGTTACCTATTTACCAATACCCAAACATTATATGTTTTATCTATTATTTCTTCCAATTTTGTATTTATACCAATGTTATCTGGTGTTAGAAGATTGTTTGGAAGTGGATCTTTTAAAGTTTTAGATTATTTAATCTACATTGATGTATTTATTTGTTCACTAACAACTATATTAGTGTTTTCCCTTCCATTCTCTGATATTTCACATTCATTTCTCATCAGCACTCGCAGTTTTTTTATCTTATTCAATTTGATAAATATCTTGGGTCCAATTTTTATCACTTATGAAGCTTGGAAAAAAGGAAGTAAGGAAGCATTTGGTCACTTCATTGGTTTTAGTATTACTTTATTCTTAGTGATTTTAGAAATATTTTTAGCAATCAAATACAATGATACTTCGCCTTCAGGAATTGTTTTTTGGGGAGTTTTGTTTGGAGTGATCTCACAAGGATTTGCTTTGGAAAGAACATTGTTTAATGACAGGCAAAAAGCCTTACTCTACAAAGAAGATTTACTAAAAGCTGAAAAGACTCTAAAAGAAAGTCAGTTAAAAACACTACAAACAAAAATGAATCCACATTATTTGTTTAATTCACTGAATACAATTCATGCATTACACAAAATCAAACCAGAACTCATTGGTGATGCGATCATGAGCCTTGCCAATAATTACCGCTTTATTTCTGACAGAACGGAAAGAGATTGGATTCCATTCGAAGAGGAATGGAATTTTTTAGAAGACTACTTACACTTACAAAAACTTAGATTTTATGACACAATTCAAATAGACTTTAAAAAAACTGGAGATTTTTCTTCCGTTATTTTACCTCCTTTGTTATTACAGCCAATCATTGAAAATTCATTTAAACACGGATTTAGAAGTTCGTCAGCTGTACAATTTCAATTATTCATTCATGCAAAGATGATCAAAGATTCAGTGTTTAGTTTTGTTGTGTATGATAATGGAACAGGAATTTCAGATGATTTATTATCAGACAAACAAAAGTTGATGAGTCGTTCTTTAGGAAACATAAAAGAAAGACTCAAAAATCTTTACACTGACTTTAACTTTGAAATCACAAAAAATTACCCAGAAGGGACAAGAACAGAAATCGAAATCATATTAACTTCTAAAGTTCAGATATCTTCCTAAGTTCTGTTGCGAGCGCATTTGCAGATACCCCGCCTGGAAAAGTTTTGATGGTTTTCTGATTCTGATCCAATACATAAATGAAATTGGAATGATCAATCCTGTAAGAATTTCCTTCGCCCACCTTTTCTTTCACAATTCCAAATATTTTTGTCAAGGTCTCTAAACTTTCAACATTCGGAGATAGTGCAGTTAAGTTTTTACTGGGAAAGTTTTTTACATATTTTTCTAAGGTAGTCGGAGAGTCTCTTTCAGGATCCAATGTAATAAATACAAATTGAAAGTCTTTAGCACGTTCCCCCAATATCAATGAGGCCCTACCAAAATTTGTCAATGTTAGTGGGCACATATCTGGACAATGTGAAAATCCAAAGTATAAGACCGACTTTTTTTCAGACCAAAATTGTGGGTTTAGACTGAGGCCATTGGGAAGAACAAAACCTAATCGATTCCATACTTCCTGATTCAGTTCATTTTTTGATTGGCATCCAAAACTAATGAAAAAAATAAAAATAAAACAGATCAGTCTAATCATACTTAAACGGCAACGATCCAACCCATTCCTCCATTTTCAGCCATATGAGTTTGGTGAGGATGAAACATATACCGACCCTTCTTCTTAAGAACAAATTCGATCACAACTCGTTCTGTCTGTCCGATTGTTACCACATCAGAATGGCCATCAGGAACAGTGGAACCTAAACTTCTAATGATATCAAAGGTTTGTGCATGCAAATGGAAAGTCATTACAGGCTCTCTTTCCATCATATTCTGTATATAAAACCGAACTCTTTCTCCAACAGGAACTTTCATTGGGTATCGATCATAAATCCCAGCAATTCCATTCCAAGTATAAAAATCATTCTTTCCTTGACCCTTGGTATCCCATCCAGAAAAAGTTAATACAAATTCATGAGCTGGTTTTCGTTTGGCAGGAGGATCAACTAATAAAGCACCATACAAACCTTTCGCGGTGTGTACCATGAGAGGTGGCACATGACAATGGTATGGGTGTAATCCTATCGGACCCGCTTCAATGGTATAGGTTCGTTCTCCAAAAGCAGGAATTGGTTCCCAACCATCTTCCATTGGATCATGCGTACCATGAAAATGAAGTGAGTGTGGGTCGGGACTTGAATTTTTTACGTGGATTCGTAGATTATCCCCTAAATTGGCACGTAAGATTGGACCTGGTACAATTCCATCGAATGTCCATGCTTGGTAATTTACATTATGGGCAATATTAACACTCAATGGAAAAAGATTTAGATTAAAATCCTTTGTTTTAATCTTACCATTACTATAGTTAGGTGGAAAGTAAAAACGTTCAGTATAATCTTCTTTGATAAAAAAAGGTGGGTGTGCCATACTCCCATACGTATTTGTTCCACGTAAACTACCTGCAGCACCTATGGAATTTTGATAATTATCACTGACACTCGGGGTAGTTACGATCCCAAAATTTGTAGAAGAAGATGGATCAGAAGGTGCACATAACTCATTGGATTTTTTAGAGTTAAAGCCTATGGAACCAAAAATTGATCCCACAAAACCCATCACACCAAATCCAATTGTAGTTAAAAAACTTTTCCGATCCATAGTCTTCAATCCTACTTTAAATGTGAGAGACTAAACTTAATGCCCAAACAATTGCAAATACTGCCAGTCCACCACCTACTGCAATCTGTTTGAATTTTTTCTCATATTCTGTATCGATAAAGAGTAAATACAAAGCAGGACCAATCACTGGAACAACCAAAATCACAAGTGACCAAATCATTTGTTTGATTGTTGTCATATCCTTCTGTTTCGATAAACCAAACAAAGCTAGAGGAGCCCAAACCATTGTTAAAACGAATGGCAAGTAATACGCATACGATCCGATAAAATAAGTCCAAAAACCTGGATTTGCAAAATTTGTTTCCATAAAAAACTCCTATTAAGTTATAGACGGTTCTGTCACCGCAGTCATCGCATAACCAGCGTAAGCCAGTATAGTTAAAAACAATAGAATCCCACCGAATACGACAGTATTTCTGACTACCGGAGAAATTTTTGAATCTTTGGAGAATAAATAAACCAACGATCCTATAAAAGGTAAAAGTAATATCAACCAAAAGTACTTATCTACTTTCGCACCAACAATGGAAAATCTGTCTAACATAGCAAGACCTGTCCAAGCAGCAAAAATTGCAAATGGCAATAGGTATCCCATGATGTGAAAGTACCATGTTTTAAGAGTTCCAGGGTAGTGAACTCTCCATCCAGAAGTATACATCTTGTTAGTCTGTGCTTCAAAATCTTTTTGATCCATCTTAGGTAACTCTGCTGTCTCGATGAGTCCCTTATTCGTTTCAAAAACATCATGAGCAGGAACAACCTTTGCCAAAAATTCTTTTGGCATGTTGGATTGTGCAGGTGGTATTGGTTGGTTTTTATAGGAACCTAATACAAACTCCTTTAAGTTTGCTTGTACAAACAAAGCAAGGAGTCCAATACTAGAAGACATATCACCTATATGTGGGTATCGAATTCCTGAACATGATTGTAAGGATTCCAAAAATGGAGGACTTGATACTCCATAAGAATTTCCTTCAAAACAATTCCCAACATTAACGGGACCACTAAGGGCAATGTCTCCTCGACCGGAATGGTAAACTTGATTATTTCTAACGATATTATTATTAGAAATCCAAATGTTTTCATCAATGTTCATCGTAACAAGAATTCCATAATTATTATGATTAAAAACTAAATTGCCTTCGACCACATTTTCCAAAGCACCAAGGAGTGCGATACCATTCCCTATGGAAGGATACTCCAATTTTTTAGATGGTGCATTTTTATTATTGTTATCATAAACAATATTTTTCTTCACAACCATTTGTTTTTGTGGAGGTAATAATTCACGATCTAATGTATTCGGGCCAATCCCTAGTTGGTTTTTTCTCCAAATGGAAGACAAAAGATATATATTACCACTTGAATTTGTTCCTGAATATCCTAAGGCATTATTCTCAGAAATTACATCGTTTATGATCGCATTACACGGATTACACTGACCAATATAAAAACCTGAATCAGGAGAACCAGATGCAAAGGAATGTTCAATGAGACCATCAACAGAATCAAATGCATACACACCATAATCACCGTTATTGTAAGCAGTAATATAAGAACCTCTATATCCTTTTACTCCAGTCCAATATACTCCATTTAGTGTAGCGTTTCTAGTTGTGATATTCTCAACCGCAACACCATCTGCTCCAACAACCATGATACCATTTCCTCGAAGGAATTCACCATCGATAATGGTTAGGTTTCTATCTTCTCCTCGAATGGTGATGGATGGTGTCGTTACGGTGACTTCTTCTTTATAAATTCCATTTGCTACTAAAATCAAATCTCCAGGAGATGCAGCATCAACAGCGTTTTGAATTGTTTTATATTGAGAAGGAACTTTTCTTGTAACTCCTGTCCATGTTTTTGAAATTTTTGATTTTGAAGTATTCGCCTGTGGATTGTAACTAGCATTACCAATGACAGCAACACCCGTCATTCCAATCTTTCCATCAGGAGATGCATGAAAGGAACAAAAATATGGGAACACACCCTCTTCCGGAAAAAACACATCTGTATGTGCCCCGCGAAACATTGCTAAGTTGCCAAAACTGGTTTCTGTAGACCAATCTTTATTAATGGAAATAGCGTTATGAGGATTATTTCCTTCGTTCACGAAACGAATTTTCCCACCCTTGTAGGTGCGAATCACTGGAGGATGAAAGGCATTGTCCATCATCGTCACATGAACAAAAGCCGAGTTTGCCGGATCTTCCGAATTGCAAAAATTCAAACCGAAGGTTAAGAACATTGCCATTAAGATCCCTATCAATATCTTTTTGGTTTTTTCCATAGTTATTCCCGAAACATGAGGAATTCCTCACATTTGGAGAATTTTAGAATTGTGTTAAAACTTTGTCAATGTTAAATCATTGAAAAGTTGAAAAATATACTAAAAGTAAGGTTTTTAGTTCCGCCAAAACTTGTTTTTTCTCAGAAGGTTTTTTGGTTCGATGTACAATTTTGATAACAGAATCAACCGCCTCAACAATCATGAGTGAGATATAAAACGAACGTTTTTTGTTCACTTTTGGAAACAGTACCATTATCACTTTTTCGGCTAAGGATTTTGCAAACCTCTCGTTACTTTCAATATCTAAATGTAACAATGCTTCATTCGTGTATAAAATCGAATGGATCAATCGATAACCTTTCACTTCATTTAATGTTTGTTCAAACGCAAACAATGTAAAATCGACAAATTCAGGAGTGAACTTTTTGATCTTCTTCAATTCTTTGGTAACTTTTTCAAAGAACAAATCATGCATAATTAAATACGAATTCTCAGCATGTGAATATATAATGGATTCTTTATTCGGAAAAAATTGATAAATTGAACCAACTGATATTCCACTTTTTTCTGCAATCAAATCCGTAGTTAAAACATCATATCCCACTTCACCTAATAGCTGTATAGCAGTATCAACGATTTTCTGATATCGTTCTTTTGAACGTTTTTGTTGAGGAATTTTTCTGGGATTGATGACGGTATTCATTCAGATCTTAATGCAACAATGGGACTCAGTTTAGCAGCATATTCAGATGGCCACCAACCGAATATAATTCCGATCGTTATTGAGAATAAAAAGGCAAAACCAATAGAAGGAAAGGATAAAACAATTGTCCAGCCGAAAGATTCCTGTAAAAAATACACTGTGAATATCCCAAAAACTAAACCGACAAATTCTCCAGTCAGACTTGTCAAAGTTGATTCAATTAAAAATTGAATGCGTATATCAGATTCTCTTGCTCCTAAAGCTTTTCTTAAACCAATTTTCTTTGTCCTTTCTTTTACAGAAACTAACATACTATTCATAATACCAATTCCCCCAACTAATAAAGAAACAGTAGCCAGAGCAATGAGTAAGGCAGACATAGTTTGATTGGTTTCAGAAACTGCCGATTGGATATCTGCCAAACTCATAATTTGGTAGATATTTCCCATCGATTCGTTCGTTCCATGCCTTTCATGTAAAAAACTTTTAATTTGAGATATAAAATTTTCAGAAGATTCATTTTGATCCAATTCCATCTCTAAATTGTCAACGGAATCTTTGTTTAATAATTGTCGCATGGCAGTGTTAAGCGGAACTAATACAACATCATCTTGGTCACGAAAACCAGTAGAACCTTTTTCAGGCAATTGACCTATGACTCGAAACGATACTCGATTGATTTTTAAGTAAGTTCCAACTGGATTTTTCCCTTCGTATAATTCCCTTACTACCGTGTTCCCGACCAACCTCATTTCGAAGTTTAACCAAGTCCCTATTTTTAATGCGTCTTTCTTTGATTTATAATGATAATTGGTAAAGTTATTTTGCATACAATGTTTGTGAATAAGCCGACTTTAACTCAAAACAGATTTTTAATCTAGAATCATTTAATGTTTGTTTGGCTGTTTGTAATAATGCTTCCGTTATTTCAATCCAATTTAATCGCGAAATCCTGAAAAAAGATTTTGGTTTGTGCTAAGCCCATTTATGATGGAAAAAGTTCCCATCAGCATGACAAAATCTTTAACGGTATGGATTTTTTTACAATTTGAACTACCAACTACCGGAACTTCCTCCTCCACCAAAACTTCCGCCTCCGCCGCTAAATCCACCAGAACTTCCTCCACTTGACCAGCCACTGCTCCGACCACCTCCACCTCGTGACTCACTTGCGAAACTATTATTTCGCATCCGTTTTCTTCCATTTGGTGTCAAAAGGTGATATAGTTTATAAAGGCCAACTCCTATTGCGTATGTTAGGAATACAATGGCTCCGATATTTGCTCCATGAATTGCAGTTGGAAAAATACTCCAAAATGGAAACAAAAAGAAATAAATGAACCATCCAACATAAGGAGCGTTAGCTGCAAAGTACGTAAAAACGCCAAGCACAGTTAATACAAAAATCGATACAAAAATTTTTAATCCAATTGGCATCTCTGGACCTTCAGGAGCTATTTCACCCAAAAAAGAAAGTGATCCAAGATGAGAAAAGTCTTCTTTTTCAGGTATTGTGTATTCTCCTTCAATTGTTTTCATGATCGCATTTACACCATTTTGTATCCCGAGATCATATTCTCCCTTTTTGAAGGCAGGTTTGATTTCATTTTCTATGATATGATGGCACAAAATATCAGTTAAAACACCTTCTAATCCATAACCAACTTCGATTCTTAGTTTTCTGTCTTCAAGGGCAACAATGAGCAAAACTCCATTATCCTTTCCTTTTTGTCCAAGTTTCCAAGTTTCGGCTACTTTAAGGGAGTATTCTTCTAAATTTTCTCCTTCTAAGGAAGGAGTAACAAATATAACAATTTGATTGGATGTTTTTTTTTCATGATCACTTAATTGTTTTTCGATTGCTGAAATAGATTCAGAATGGAGTGTCCAAGTTTCATCCATAACTCTAGATTTTAACCGAGGGACATCCTTCGAAAAAAGGAAGATAGGCAGAACCAAAAGGAAAAAAACCAATAACCTTTGCATGCAAGGAGATTGGTTTAGGAAAAAAAAGTTACAAGAATTTTTTTACTACTTATGAATACGTGTGGCACCGTAATAAGCTGATATTGGTTTTAAATCTTCAAATCCTATCAAATTTACTTGCCCACCACGTTCTTCATAATCGCGTTTAAAACTCTGCAAAAATTCAATTGCGGAAAAACCAATCATCTTTACATTTTCATCAAATTTTACATCGATCCTTTCCCCAAAAGATATTTTCCGAAGAATTAGTTTTAAGGAAATCATATTGGAAAACAGAAGAGCATGTTTAACATATAGAGTGTGCATTTTGTCGTTTGATTCGATTTTAATATCAGCAATGAAAATATAACGAAATTTGACTCCAAAGTACATTTGAATTAATATTGCAGTAATGATACCACAGAACACACCAACTAATAGGTCTTCTACGATTGTGATCACAACAGTTACCAAAAAGATGACAATTTGGTCCCAACCTTTTTTATATGTTTCTTTAAAAACATGAGGTGATGCCAGTTTTAATCCAACCATGATTAAAATACCAGCAAGTGATGCTAATGGGATTCTATGTATGAGACCAGGAAGGAGTAGAATGAATAACAATAAAAACAAACCATGAAAAAAATTGGACCATCTTGTTTTGGCACCATTTTCAATATTTGCAGAAGATCTTACCACTTCAGCGATAATGGGTAAACCACCAATCCATCCTAAAAAAAAGTTTCCAATCCCTTTTGCGACAAGTTCTTGGTCCATATTTGATTTTCTTCGGTAGGGATCCGTATTATCAACTGCAGTTGCTGTGAGTAAGGATTCAATACTTGCTATCAAAGCGATCGTCACTACCATAACCCAAAAGTTTCCTTCTTTCCAACGGGAAAAGTTTGGGAAACTCAATCCTTCATAGATATGGTTTGGTAAATTTACTAATTTTTCAGGACCAATTTGGTATGTTTGATTTAATAAAGTATAAGAATGTTCATCTGCTAATTCAAAAACAAAACCCAAAACAATTCCAACTAACACAGCGACCAGTGGTGCAGGTAGTTTTTTAAAATAAGGATTTTGTATTTTTGTAAGCATGGCTATGATCACAATTGCAGAAATGCCAATCATAGCTACTTCAGGATTCAAATGTACGAAGCTTGAAGGTATCTCAAATAGAAGTCCTAAAATAGTTTTGGCATTTGGTGAAATTCCAAGAGCAACATAAAACTGTTTTGAAATGATGATGATTCCGATGGCCGCCATCATTCCATGTACAACGGAAATCGGGAAATAAATTGTGAGATTCCCTGCTTTTAGGATTCCCAAAAGTACCTGAATCAATCCTGCGAGTACAATTGCTGCCAAAGTGATCTCAAATCCCAATTTGGCATCTCCACCACCCATAACAAAAATCGAATTTAAGACTACTGCAATGAGTCCAGCAGCAGGTCCATTGATTGTAAGATGAGATCCACTTATAAAAGAGACAAAGATACCTCCTACAATTCCAGAAAAAATTCCAGCCATAGGTGGTGCACCAGAAGCGAGAGAAATTCCTAAACAAAGTGGGAGTGCAATGAGAAAAACAACAAATCCGGACACAATGTCCGATCTCCAGTTTTCTTTTAGTTCAGGTAACCAATCTTTTGGTTTATCTTTGTTCATTCGAGAGTTCCTAATTATGTTTTATCTTTTTTATGATGAGACGAAGACTTTCTGAATTGATTGGGATTCACTCCGCATTGTTTTTTAAATTCTAAATAAAATGCGGATCTCGAACCAAAACCGGCCAGTTTTCCAACTGTAGCGACGTTTAATTCTGGTTTTTCGATTAGAATTCTTTTTGCTTCCTTAATTTTGTATAAGTTTAGCAGAGTTGGAAAATTAAATTGATACTCAATATTAATCAACTCGCTTAATTGGTGATAGGTTAGCCCCAAACGGCCCGCTATCATCTCTTCATTGCAGTCAACATCCAGAAAAATTTTGTCTGATTCTAATAATGATTCTAATTTTGTTTTATATTCTTTCGTATCAATTTTATTTGTGAATGTTCGAAATCTTGTTTTTGTCTTATCGCGTTTTTCATAGTTTCTTAAAAATAAGAAACTACCAGCTGTCAAAAATGGAAGGTAAAACACAGCAGCATAAATGAAAAAAGCTTGGTAAGGATAAAAATCAAAATGGAATAAAGTTTTTAGAAACAATAAAAACAAAAAGAAAGCCCAACCGAAAAAATAACTTTTTTCTTCATCAATTTGGTTTGTGAAGAGCATCATATGGGTGCTACGTAAAAAATAAGCTGCGGACCCAAAGATGGTGAGTAGGATAAAAATTCTATAATCATACATTCTTGGGAAAATGGGAACAAGAAGGTATAAGATTCCAGAGATGGCAAACAACCAAAAGAAAATTGGATGTCTTAAACTTTCGTTTGTAAATTTAACAAAACTGTAGAGATACAAAAAGAATACAAAGTGATTAATTGATAACAATAAGTAGTATGAATGTGTGAAAAGATTGTTTCCATTCCCCAAAAGAGAAGACAACTCCTTTCCATGTACAGAGTAAACTAAAAAGAAAAATAATAAAAAATGAATAAGGATCAGAAGGTAAATTTTTTCTTTTGATTTGATGAATTCAGAAATTGCCCAACCGATAGAAACAATCCCGACCATCAAAAAAAACAAAAAGGTTAGAAATCGAAAGAGAACGATGAAACGATAACTTGAATTGGATATTGTTCTAATGGGAAAATTTAGATTCTCATTTGATACTAGGAAAAGATAAAAATCGCGAGTTTCACCTGGATTTAACGAAACATTAAAATGTGGGAAAGGTGACAAAAGTCCATGCCAGTTTTCCCAAACATAACCATTGTATGTATTGGAAAATTCCCCTTTTTGGTTTTCCGAACAGATTTCAGCGGTGGGAATGTTGATCCATTGGATGAGAATGCTGAAATCGGAAACCATATCCATTTCATTTTTCAATTGAAAATGGAGCCATTGGCCATTTAGCGCCCGTTTGCTTCTTAATGAATCCATTGATTCATTTTGGATCCAAAACATTTGTTTCAAAGTTTGGATTGAGTTTTTGGTACAGAGAGTAGGTAATTCACCTTTTACAGGTGCCAAAAATTCTACTGCATGACTGATATTTGTTCCGTAAAATGCTTCCGGTTTCCATAAACATCCTTCCATTCCTAGTAGAATGACTAAGGAGAAGTAAACCCGAAATAGAATGCGCATGGATTTCACCAATGTGCAAATAAATCATAAGCAAGAAAGCGAATTCAAGGCTGATGAATTTCGAAATGAAAGTATTTTTTGTCCAGTTTTATGATATTGGACAAATTGGGTGTCTAAAATCATGGAGAAAAAGAGGGACAAAAATGGATTTGCACAACGCTCTGAATAATATTTTAAACCCACCCGTACTATTTTTCTTTTTAGGAATGGGTGTTGTATTCTTTAAATCGGATCTCCGCATAACAGAAGGAGTTTCAAAATTTCTATCCTTATACTTATTATTCTCCATTGGATTTAAAGGTGGGCACGAATTATTTAAATCACCTTTCGCGGAAGAACATTTACTTACACTCATTGCATGTATGTTTATGGCATGTTTTGTTCCCGTATATTCATACTTCATCTTTCGCTTGAAATTAGACCATGCCAATTCTGCAGCACTTGCTGGAAGTTTTGGTTCGATCAGTGCTGTAACGTTTGTAACAGCGGGAGCCTTTTTACATAGTTACGGATTTGAATACCAAGGTTTCATTGTTGCTGGAATGGCACTTATGGAATCACCTGCCATTGTCATCGCTGTTATCATCGATCGCCTTGGTAAGAAAAAACAAAACGGAAATCCTAGTGAAAAAATCCAATGGAAACAATTGCTACATGAAGCTTTTTTTAGTTCATCTGTCTATATCTTAATTGGTGCATTAATCGTAGGATATCTGTCAGGTGAGTCTGGATGGAATACGACAAAACCGTTTACAGAAGATATCTTCAAAGGACTTCTTACATTTTTCCTTTTGGACAAAGGAATCGATGCCGCTAAACAAATGCGCGAGTTAAAAAAAGTTGGTTTTTTCTTAGTTGGATCAACAGTCATCATCATGTTTATCAATGTTGTGATCGCGATCTTTTTGACAAAAATCATTCAGATGCCAATCGGTGATGCATTAATGTTTGTTGTTCTTTGTGCATCTGCTTCTTATATTGCAGTTCCTGCTGCGATGAAAGATTCAATTCCAGAAGCAAGCCCGAGTATTTACTTAACAGTTGCCTTATCGATTGTTTTCCCAATCAATATCATCATAGGTATACCAGTTTATTTTTATTTATTGAAAGGATTATAACAAAGAGTTAAATTCACCAAACAATTCTTTAGGAGAGATCAAAATGCTACACCAAAAAAAAAGAGTTATCTTATTTGGTTTCATTTTGGTCTTTTCTAGTGGATTCCTCTTTTCAGAACCTGTAGAAGAAAAAGTTCCCGAAAAAGAAACTCCATCAAAACCTTATATTTCTCCCATGAAAGAGAAAGGATTAGATCCTGAATTCAATCGGCATATGTTTGTGGAACCTACGTTATCCAAACATTCTGCCAATTCTTCCCAATTTTGGTTGAATGATGTATTACGATTTGGATTGTACCTTCGCCCGCGCCAAGAGAGCCGTTATAATTTAGATTTTAATGCTTCTGACAAAGGTTATGTTGACCGAACCCTACAAACCTCATCTTTGTACTTTATATTTGATCCAAGTCCGTATGTCCAAGCCAAGGTGACTTTACAAGATGCAAGGGTTTGGGGAGGAGAGTCACCTGCATCAACTGGTGACATTCGAGCCAATTTTTTCAATAATACCGCGGATATTTATTCCCGAAACCAAACAAATGCAGTCTCAGTCAACCAAACGAGCGTTAGAGAAGCATTTATATTACTCAACAAATTACCATTCCAATCCAAATTCCAGATTGGAAGGCAAATTTGGTCCTATGGAGACCAAAGATTGATTGGTGGTGGTAACTGGACAGTGAATGGGTTATCCTTTGATGGCGCCAGACTCATGTTCCAATTTGAAAATGCCAAAATCCATTTTTTAATGGCTAGACCCTATTGGACACAGAGTGGACCCAATGGGGTTGTCTCTGCCAATGATCCAAAACTCAATTCAGCTGCAAATGGAACGGACACAACACTGTTGGGAACTTATAATAGTTATACGATTCCTGACTGGGTGACATTCGATTTTTATAGTTTAGGTATTGTTCGAAAATGGAAAAAAAATACGACAAATGTAGTTACGGGTCTACCCGAATCTTCGCAAGACGATCCCTTGGCATCAAATCGTAGCCGCCAAAACCAAAATCTGATCACAACTGGATTTCGAATTACAAATCGCACTAAAGGTAATTTTTTGCCAGAAGGTAAGTCTTGGGACTTTACTTGGGAATCAGCATTCCAATCAGGAACTTCTGGACGGAGAATCCAAGATCCTTACTTAAAAGAATACCTTCCGAATGAATGGGATAATGCCCGAACAGAAAGAGAAAAATATACAGGACAAATGCATGTTTTCCAAACTGGTTATACATTCTTTAAGAAACTAAGGTTAGGTGGACAGGTTTTATTTGCTTCAGGTGATAAAAATAGATCGGATGCTTCCGTCTCCACCTTCCAAACATTGGCAAATCCAAGATTTGGAGTGATTCCTTATTTTAATAACGTGGCTGGAATTTCTGAAAATATCAATGCTCAAAATTTATATTCTAAATCTGTGAGTGTAACCTACTCAACGGAAGGTTATGGTGAATTCCAAATCACCTATTTCCAAAATGATAAGGCAGAAAAACAAGATGCATGGTATGCAATCAGTGGTGCACCAAACTCTTCTTCCACGATCGGTGAAAAAAATCCAACCCCTGTGTCGTTTGAAAAAGGAAGTACAGAAAATTTCTCGAATCAATCGTATTCTTCTCCCTATGCTTTAGGCAAAAGGATTTATACAGAATTGGATCTGACTTGGCACGGACAAATCAATGATTTTGTTTCACTCTGGTTAGGTGTAGGTTACTTGGAAGCTGGTGATGCAGTTAAAAATTACAGAAATAGCAAAATCCAATACAATCGCACCACACAATCCTTTGAATGGAACCAAAACTATTTACAGGCAAAAAACCAACTCGCAAGAGAAGCCTACATGGTCTATGCCCAGATCAATGCTGCATTTTAGGAAAAACGTTCGATTTTTAGCTGGATTATCATAGCATGGAAGCAAAACTGAGATTCGTCCATGTTGGAAGCCCACCACAAACAAAGAAGGATTCGCAATAGCCTCTCCAGAGAGGAAATTAGAGATGTATCCCTCCTCATTTTAAAGGAAGAAGGACTCGATGGGCTTTCCATGCGTAAAATTGCGAACCGGCTCGGTTGTAGTGTAGCAAGCCCCTATTCTTATTACGAAAGCCAAATTGACCTTGTCCAAGATTTGATCCGAACGGGAGAGGATGAGCTTCTCTCGATGTTAAAAAAAGCAAGTGCTGATGTCAAAACGGGATCTGCGTTTGACCAATTGGCCGCGATTGCACGTGCCTATTTCCATTTTGCCAGTAACAACCGCGAACTTCACAAAGTGATGTTTGTTACCGACTATGGCGGAGTTCATAGAAAGGCATTCCCGCAACTTCCCAAAAGTTATCGGTTTTTTTTAGAAACAGTTAGAATTGGTTTTGATTCTGGCGAAATTCCATACCCTAAAAACGAATACCCTGCCATTGCAAGGTTGATGTGGAGTTGGATGTATGGTGTGATTGTATTGGATATGACAGGTATGCTCCGAAAAAGAAAAGGAGCAGGAAATCCGATCGAGGAAGGAATTTCCTACTTTCAGAAATTGCTTAGCAAAAAACCAACCTAGCTAATGCTAGGTGATACTTCCATCCCTTCTTCATCAGAGTCCAAACTATTATGGTCGACTTCTGTTTGAATGATTTGATTTTTTCCAACTTGGTTGAGTCTTATCAGTTCCGTTTTGATAAATCCCATTGTTTCATTATTGTCATTCACTTGCCAGACAGGATTTCCAACTGTTAACCGAATTGGTTTGTTTAAATTGTATGCATCTAAATACAAAGGTACAATAGGCAAATTATAACGTTTACTCAGTACAACCATTCCAGGAAATAATTTTCGAGATTTACGAAACCCTCGGTACCAAGATCCTTCTGGAAAAATTCCAATCCCCAAATTCCCTTTTTTAATCCTTCTCTGGAAATCTTTGATTGTCACAGGGTCCGATTCATTTCGGTTTAAGGGAATCAAGTCGATTGATTTAACAATCCCTTTGACAATTTGTTCTTTTCGTTTAAGCCATTTTGACTTTCTGCCTTTATTGCCCATTCCTGAATCATAACTTGTTAACGCAGTTGTATAAATTCCATATCGTTTGAGAACTCCACGAATGACAAATGCATCATAAGGCATTGTAATTATTTTTAAAAATTTATTTCGCGGTTTGATATGATTTGAAATCAGAATCATAGATTTGCCATTTAACTGGCGTAAAATGAAGTCGTTCTGAATTTCTACTTTTTTGTTTCCGTATTTGAATCTCATGGGTTTCACCACAATCCACATCAATACAAAACCAATAGACCTTCCGACATAATAAAACATATCTTTTCCTCTTAATTGATATGTGTCTAAAATTCCAATTTGGTTGCAAAGGATTCACAAATTCTTTGCCTACAATTTGAATACATTTCTGTTTCAAATTGTACGAAGTATGTTAATAGAAATCCTGGATTTAAAATTTGACATTCCCTGCCTTCGCAAAAACCTGGAAAATACCTTCAGGGAGGAAACAGGTGTAAATCCTGTGCTGACCCGCAACTGTAATCCAAATAACTGTTTGGTGAGCCAGATCTTCCCCGTAAAGAATTCCTCGCGGAAATGGAACTTTACACGCTGAATCCAAATGCCCACCATTTGGAGGAAAGGGGCCCCGAAGGCATCGGGGCACCCGAAACAAGATTTACAACGATAACTTTTCCTTTTGGAGGATCACTCCCAAGGAATCACTCATTGTCTTTCACTGGCTCGGAGTTCCCTAAAAATTTTTTAAATTTAGGAAACTTTTATGAAACAAACACACTTACAAACAACAGTCCTCATTGGGCTACTCTTCTCCTTTTCCTTTTCCTTTTGCCAAATGGAAAAACAAGTTCCGGAATCTGAATCAGAAAAAAATCTAATACTCGGTCTTGTTGCTGGACAAGTTGCAGAATCAAGTAAAGATTTTGCTCTCAATGGAGTTTGGAATAGTTTTACAGGTAATGGAACAACACTAGATACACTAACAACCTTTAGTGCAAAATTTGGCCTAAAAGGAGTTCAATTGGATGATAGTTCAGCATTTGGTGGATACTCGAGCTGTTATATCATAATTGAATTTAATAATTCTGAAGGAAGTTTCATCACTCAAAACCCAGAAAATAATGGAGGTTGTTTCGCTGGTGACACAAATAAAGGAAAGTATAACAAAGTGTTTTTCTTTAAAAACACAGCAAAAGAAAATTCCTACTGGTTATGTACCGTTGCATTTGGTAAATCTTACGCAGAAGCAAAAGCACAAACTGATACCACAACTAAGACAAACCCTGGGAGTTCTGGATGTGGAGCTTCAGCTTTCTCACGTTACGATCGAAAATTATAATCGACCTCAAGTATTGAATCTATTTTAGTTTGAAGAGATGTGCCAGATCGTGTACCTTTCGCAATTGATTGTAGATTCAATAAACTGCACAATTAAATGATACTATAGGACTAGACACCACAACCAAGATGAAAACAAAACTAATTCATTTCCTCCTCATTTTCTCCTGTTTGTGGATTTTCCATTGCAAACCGTCTCCTTCCTCATCGGAGGAAACTCTTGCGGCACTCATTCCTTTACTTGGTGCAAGTGCCAATGCTTCTGTTTGTCCTAAATCAACACTCCCTTCCGACATATTCCTTGCGAATACTGTTGTCAGTGCCTCAGCCAATGTCTCTGGATTTTCTGATCCGAAAAAAGCCATCAATGGAGTTTGTGGTGCTGGTGAACTTGCGGGATCACTCGATGTTTATGCTTTGGAGACCACTGGAGCCGGCGCTTCAATGGTCCTCAGTTGGGGTGGCAGAACTGTCAAAAATGTCCCAGATTCCATTGATTTTATTATCTATGATAATAGTTTTCGCATTTCGGGAGATACCAATACCTATGCTATGGATCCTTCTGTGATCCAAGTCTCCCGAGATGGATCCATCTATTGTGGTTTTAATCCGAGTTATACGGCTGGAAATATCAATTTATTAACCAGCTGGACAAAGTTTGGTGGCCTAAGACCCGTTTATTACAATATGACCACCAATCCCTTGTCAAACGAGGATTTATTCAGTGATGCTGGAGGTGGCTTTTTATTGGGTGGCGGGGATGGATTTGATTTGGATAATTTAGATCCAAATGATCCAAACGATGTGAGTTGTGACACAACTGCTGCCAATGATATCAAAACGAATGGATTTAAATTCGTAAAAATCACATCGGCAAGTAATGTCGTCAACCCAGCAACCAGTACCAATTTCCCTTGGCCACCAGGCAGTTATAATGGAAGTGATATCGATGGAGTAGTTGCACGCGAAGTCCAATAATCCACTCACCATTATGTCAGATGGGTTCACAGTCCTGAACCATTTGTAAAAAACAGTTCAAAATAGTTCGTATTTCAGTTGACCTATTTTGAAAAAGAGTTCTTTTTTTAGAACCACTCCTCTGGCGTATTCACTTTGAGCGAAAACCTTTATACACAAAAAATATCCATTCAGGATGAGATGCCCAGGTTATCGGCACAGGCCAACCTCCTGAAGCTCTTGCTTGAGCCATATTTAGATTCCATCGAATACGAAAAAGAAGTGGGTACGGCTCTGGATGCAGGAGCGGGTCCAGGGGTACTCACCAGTTTTCTCATGAAGAAAAATCCAAACCTCAAATGGTCTGCTTGTGACATCTCCGAAGATATGGTTCAATATTGTAAATTGGTGTATCCAAAAGTAGACTGGAAGGTCTCTGATGTTCGCTCGTTGGATTACCCGGACAATCATTTTGATTTTATTTTTAATTCGATGGTTCTCATCCACATAAAAGAACCTGAAAAGGCACTAAAGGAATTCTACCGAGTGTTAAAACCTGGCGGAAAGGTTCTGATCCATTGTCCGAATGACAAAACCTTCACAGGCCCACAGGTCCTTTTGGATATGGTTGCCAAACATGCTACCATCCACCCTGCTGACAGGTTTGTGATGGAAAAAATTCCGGGAATGATGGAATCTTTGGGATTCCAATTGAAACATCGAACAGACTTCATCGCATCCAATGATGGTAATGATGACAAACCGACAGTCGAATACCCAAAAATTCATTTGGGCATGATGACAGGATGGTCTATGATGTCTTTTATGGGACATCCAGATGGGATGCAGGATTTATATTCCAAATTACAATCCGAATACATGTCCAATCGTGTGAAATTCACGATCAAATTAGAAACACATTTGTACCAAAAATAAACGGAGGCAAAATTGAACCAAAAGGCACCCATCATCATCGGTGAATACCACATCATTCCAGAGAATTTGCCTGCGGATGGCCAACTGAGATTGGTATTCCAACCGATCGATATGACCACCTATTGGCGCCGATGTGGTCTCACAGCCAATTTCGTTGCAGGATTTTATTCCTATTGTTACGAAGCAAGTGAAACCAAAGCCAATTCACTTTCCACGATCATCAATGAACTTTTAGAAAATGCCTCTAAATTCTCTAAAGCAAGAGAAGGCAGAATCAACGTAGAATTAAAACAATATGGAAATCTTTTAAGAATTGATGTTTTAAATGTGGCGTCAAAAACCTTAAGAGATAGTTTTGAGCTTTTTGTGAACAAACTCATATCAGAAAACGTGGAGGAGATGTATTTTTCTACACTCGAAACCAAAGAAGATGGAGATACCAAGTCTGGACTTGGTCTTCTCATGATGTTAAAAGACTATCCAGTTCGATTTGGTTATAGTTTCACTGAGATCGATGCCGATACTCATGAAATCACGGTAAGAGCAATTATCAACGTAGAAGAGATATAATAGGCGAAGCTTCATGGAAATCAAAGACTTAGATTACAATATTCAATACGACGAAGCCACTAAGACTGTCAAATTCACTGGATCCATCCGCTTGCAGAACTTACCCGCTTATGAACCTATCAAATTATTTTTAAGAGATGTTGCCAAACAATGCCAAGGGGCACTTCTCACGATGGACTTTCGTGAACTACAATTTGTGAACAGTTCGGGGATCACTACCCTTTCCATGTTCATTATTGATTCTAGAAAAAGTGCAACTTACCAAATCAAAATCCAAGGATCTCTCAACGTTTCTTGGCAGTCAAAATCTCTCTCTAACTTCAAAAAACTTTGGGACCAAGTGGTTTTGGAAATTTCCTAAACCACAAACGTTTTACCATTTTACCTCGAATTACCGCCCATCTCGTACAACCTTCTAAATTCGAGCATGCGGCGGGACATTTCGTTAAATCTTTGCGCTAAAATCACAAACAGGTTGGTCAATAATTTTACCGCTAACGTAGGACTTTGGATTTCTAATTTTTGAAATTCATTGGGTGTGAGGATGAGAAGTTTCGCATGATCTCTTACAATGATATCAGCATTTCGATTGGACTTCGCTACAAAACCAAGTTCCCCAAAAATCTCACCTTGGTTTAAGATGGAAATGGTAGATCGAATTCCATCTTCCCTTGTCACCACAACTTCCACACTTCCATCCAATACACAAAACAAACCTTGGCTTTCTTGGTTTTGGTGGAACACAACATCACCATCTTCGTAATCAATGAGATCGAGCATTGAGAGAAGTTTTTTAGATTCTTCCTCCGTAAACCCTCGTAAAAACGAGAGAAACTGGCTCGGAGGAAGCATCATATCATGAACGATATTTTGCCAAACCTCATCTCCTTCCATTGAGAAGAGAGGCCGAATGTCTTTGTATTCAGGGAACTTGGTTTCAAACAAATGAGCAAGTTCGGTTCCAGCTGGGAATCTCTTCGCCAAACGAAGGAATGGTGAATGAATTTGTTTTAAGTATTCATTGTCGTCTAACAAGAATACCATGGGAATCACAATGCCATATTCAGGGTGGTGGATGTTTTTTTTGTACATCCGGTATCCAACTTGGTTGTACAACCGCACCAAATGTGGATTGGTATCAATAAAATCGATGACGATCCCATTTTCCCTCGCATGTTCATAAATCTTCATACACAGCATACTCGCGGCAGCTGTATGACGGTATTCGCGTTTGACCATCAGTTTGGTCGACATGGATACTTTGTCTGGGTAAAAGGGGCGGAAAAGATCCATTTCATATAAGTCTTCGCATTCCAAACTTCCATCTCGTCGAAAGTTGATACGAACGGTGCCGATGATCTCACCCTCTTCCGTTTCAGCGAGGAAAAGATGGCCCGTTTCATCAAACGGTTCTTTGATCATTTTGGTGGTATGGTCCGCATATTCCTGGACCCTGTTCATTTCTTGAACATATATGTCGTAGCGGAGGTGGTAAATTTTATTACGATCTTCTTCCGTTGTTGCTAAATGGACTTTGATATGACTCATACGCGCCGTCCTCCTTAAAAATTTGAAAAATCATTTGCAATTTATGCAAAATGTATGACGTTATCAGTTAATTTTCCGCATTCTCTAGAACGAAATATAAAGAAAGAAACCTTTACTCTATGCCGCAATCCTCTTCCAACGAAAATCGCTTCGTCCTCTCGGACTACTACAAGAAACAACTTAAAGAGATTGCCTTCCAGGGGGAATTTAGGGCCGAAACCTTCGCCACAAAATTCCGATTTTTTTTCCTGGGGTTTTTGGTTATCTTTGCCACTCTCGGACTACTTTCGGGTCGTCCTCCTGTAGAGTTTTATTACCAAATCTCTGCCATCTTAGTTTTACTCTGTTACAACTTCGTTGTTCTATATTCATTAAAGAAGTCGGGTAAATATCTCAATATATTTAAATTCTCTTCTTCTTTTTTAGAGATCACTCTCCTTACATTTGTTACAGGGTATACGGCTTACTCCCAAAAAAACCCAAGTCTTGTGTATGCAGCACCGATGATTTATGTCTTCTTCATCCTCATCGCTCTTGCATCCATACGTAATAATACTAAGACTATCATCTTTGCAGTGGTTGTGCTCATTGTTGAGTATGCATCGCTCACCATTTATTTTTATCCTGAGATGACAGACCTCAATGCAAAACTCATGGAGTTGTCAGAGTATCTCAAACCAAACTTCTTAGAAGAAAACAGTTCCTTCTTTCTTGTCAGTGCCGTACCGATGGGAATTTTTCTCATCTTACTTTATATGGTCGTTACAGGTGGTTTGATTTTATACGCCATCCTCAACACATCCCGAACCACGCAAGAACAAGCTGACTTAATTTTTAATACAGAAAAACAAGCCATCCTCGAAGAGAACATGCGCCTCGGTATGGAATTAGACGTAGCAAGGCAAATCCAAGCCATGGTACTTCCCCGTAATGAGGAATTAAAACAAATCGGTGAGTTAGAAATTTCCGCTCGAATGGACTCAGCCAATGAAGTGGGTGGGGACTATTATGATGTTGTCCACCATGAAGATGGAACGGTATACATTGGTATTGGAGACGTAACAGACCATGGTCTTGCTTCTGGTGTGGTGATGCTCATGACACAGTCCGCATTTATCACAACGTTACGATCCAAAGTCATTTCTTTACGTGAATCACTTCGGTCCATCAACTCCATTTTGTTTTCTAACATCCACATGAGGATGAATGACATTCGTAACCTAACACTCTCTTTATTTTCTTACAAAAACGGAGTGTTTACAACAGCTGGCCAACACGAAACCATTATGGTATACCGCCATGCTACGAAAAAAACAGAAATCATCGATACTGTCGACAATGGAATGTTAGTTGGTTTAACAGAATCCATTGATGAATTCATTCATGAAAAACCCATTCCTTTACAACCAAAGGATATCATCTTACTTTATACAGATGGTGCAACAGAAGCAGAAAATCCAAAACGAGAACAGTTCGGATCCCATCGGTTGATTGAATCCTTGGAAAAACATGCGGACCTTCCTTCAACGGATGAAATTTTAGCAGCTATCTTCCAAGACATCTATGTATTCATTGATGGAATGGATGTATACGATGACATCACAATCATGATCATGAGAAAACGAGGCTAAGACATTATGGAGAATGAAAAAGTTTTGGAAGAGGAACGAGCCAAATATGCAGAGTTGGAAGTTCTTTACCAAAACATTATTGATCATTCTACAGAAATCGAAAACGAACTCTTAGAAAATAACAAAAAGATCCAAATGTATTTGGATCGTATGCGTCGTTACCTCTCCCCTCAATTGTACGAGATGATTACGGGTGCAGAAGTAGAAACATCAATTTCCCACCAAAGACGAAAACTCACCATCTTTTTCTCTGACATTGTTGGTTTTACTACCATTACAGATTCAATTGAACCGGAAATCCTTTCTGATTGCCTCAACCAATACCTTGATGTTATGTCAAGCATCGCGATTAAATATGGCGGGACCATCGACAAATTCATTGGCGATGCCATAATGATTTTTTTTGGGGCACCAACATTTGAAAATGACAAAGCTCATGCACTAAACTGTGTCAGAATGGCAATTGAGATGCGTGATAGTTTGCCTGCGTTAGACGAGTATTGGAGAAAATCAGGTATCAACCACAACTTAACCTGTAGAATCGGAATCAATACAGGTTATGTGACGGTTGGTAATTTTGGAACCAACGAACGAATGGATTATACGATCATTGGTGGTCCTGTGAATGTTGCTTCTCGTTTGGAACATGCATCCGAGGCAGGAGAAATATTGATTTCAAATGCAACCAAATCACTGATAGACGAATACATCGATACCATTCCCAAGGGAGAAATTGTTGTAAAAGGTGTACATACTCCTATTGAAACGTTTCAGGTGATTGGACTCAAAGATGAAAAAGATAAAAAGGACAATCCATTCTTAAAATTTGATGGAAAAGGTTTCCTTCTCAAACCATTACACTTTGACAAACTCAGCACAAACCCCGAAGAACGCCGATTAATGCAAAATGCATTAGAAAAAGCGCTTGCGGCATTGAAGTAATTCCGCTACATTTCTTAGTTGAACTACGAATATGCGAAAATATGGCAATCTAACTCACACTGCTTTTTCTGAAAAAGAACCAGAGTCCATCATTGAAATCCATTTAAAACCATTGGATTTGATGCGTTACTGGCGCCGTATTGGAATTCTTTCCGATTTTATTGGTTATTTCTACGGGTTTTCGTTTTTACCCAATGTACCAACCGATTCGATGGACATGAAAAATTCAGAGATTGTCAATTCGATCTCCACTGTATTTAACGAACTTTTGGAAAATGCAGCCAAGTATTCATATGATAAAAAAGCAGATATTGAAATTTCTCTGATCCATCGGGGGAAATCTTTTGAAATGTTAGTCCGAAACAAAACAAATGAATCGAATGTGTCTGCTTATGAAACAAGTTTAAAAGAAATTTTCTCGGCAAAAGACTTAGAGAAATTGTACTTTCAAAAGATAGAATCCAATGACCCGGAGTCCAGTCGTTCGGGGATCGGTCTCATTATGGTATTAAAAGATTATCCTGTGGAAATGGAAGTTACTTTAGAAACAGAAGGTGATTCCACCATCATCACAAGCCGAATTGTTTACTTTACAGACGTGTCCCTTCAATCATAATTTCCAAAATCTGTAAAACTTCCTTTTGAAAGGACTTTTTTTCTTCCTCAGAAGATTGGATCGATTTCCATTTCCGTTCATTCAATACGGCAAATCCATGGACACCACTCCAAAAACTCATCATGAGTGTTGCTGTTGGTACTGATTTTTTTAAAACCAATTGGTTTTGTCCATATTCAACAATTCGAAACATACCCATGTATGCTTCATTTCCACATTCTCGTAAATCATCTGACAATGGATCTCCAGAAACATAAATTTCACCACCAAACATAAGTTCTGTTCTACGTGGATTATTGAGTAATAAGTAAATGTATTCTTCTCCAGCTATTCGGACTTTTGTTAGCGGATCCTCTGAACTGTCCCAAGCACGTTTCATCGCAAGTGCCAGTTCTCGAAAACCTTCAGCGACTAATGCTTGCAGCAGGTCCATTTTTTTGGGAAAATGCCGGTAGGGAGCCGTATGGCTCACACCCAAATCAGAAGCAATGTCCCTAAGGCTAAGCGACGAAACTCCTGTTTTTTCCAAAACCTTCCGAGAGTGTTCCAAAACCTCTTCTCGTAAATTCCCGTGGTGGTAACCTGCTGTTGGGGACATAGAAGGTTTAGGGGTGGGAGTTTTCGTTTTTTTAGGTGTTGTTTGTTTTTTGAATGGTTTCATAAAATGTTTACAATGTATACTTTTTATGTTGACAGAGCCTACATCTAGGTTTACACTGTCTACATTATGGAATACACCAACATCAAAAGACAACCACTTTTTTGGAATGGAATCTCAATGGCAGTGCTCACGATAACCATGATTCCCCTGCTTTTATTAGATACAAGAACCCTTTTGGGGGTGAATCTTTGGATCAAACCGATCAAGTTTACTTTATCCTTGGGGATCTATTCGTTTTCAACCCTTTGGGTTTTGGAACGATTTTTGGCAAATTGGAGGTTTAATCGAAACACTCAAATTGCACTCACCATCACCTCTGCCATTGAAATTATCCTCATCACAGCGCAAGCAGCCAGAGGAGAAAATAGCCACTTTAATGTTACCAATGCTTGGAACCAAATAGTGTTTTCTCTTATGGGAACCAGTATTTCCATATTTTGGCTTTTCCATTTAGGAATGATCCTGCCCATCCTCAAACAAAAACAGATTCCAAAGGCTGTGAAGGAAAGCCTACTTTGGGGTCTTTTCATCGCTGGTTTTGGAATGATCATTGGATTCTTTATGACTACTCCACGCCCTGAACAATTGGATCTAATGAAACAAGGAATTTACCAAACAAGTGGATCACATAACTTTGGAAAGGGGGAAGCGGGACAAGGCCTCTATTTTTTTGGTTGGAGTACAGTGATTGGTGACATGCGAGTCCCTCATTTTTTCGGAATGCATGTGATGCAGGTCTTCTTTGTATTGGCTGCTTTTCTTATGCCACTCGCAGAAAGGAAAGAACATAGGATGATCATTCGATTGATTGGAGTTTTTTTACTCATGATGAATGGACTGATGGTGGTTCAAACATTGATGGGTTACTCGATTTTTGGTTTTCATCGTTTTTTTACTGGTAGTTATGGGCTGATTGTTTTAGTTCTGACTACACTCTTCATTCGTCTATTTTCCTCTCCAAAATTCTCTGTGAAAAAGGTAACCACATGAACCCATCTCTTATGTTTACGATTGCCAATTCCATTGCACTTCTATCGTGGATTGTATTAATCCTTACACCAAACCAAAATAAGGTGATACCATACCTACGAGTTCTGATTTCTGGTCTATTTCTGGGAGGGTTATACATTTTTTCCCTATCTCTAGGATTTGGAAAGGCAGAAGGGAATTTTTCGAGTTTGGAATCGGTACGTTCTCTATTTACAAACGATGAATTCCTGTTAGCTGGATGGGTGCACTACCTATCGTTTGATTTGTTTATAGGAACTTGGGAAGCAGAAGATGGAAAATTAAATGGAATCCATCGACTGTATCTTGTTCCCATTCATTTCCTCACTTTCTATTATGGGCCAGCGGGGCTCGTATTGTATTTAGTAGTTAAGGTGATCAAAACAAAACGATTTGGATTCTAACCACCGTACACATCAAGGAGAGAAAGAACCCTTTGGTAACGGTTCTTTTTCTCTTCGTCTGATTCCAATTCGGCAATTTCTAAATTTTCAAAAGCTAAATCACGTCCCGTTTTTTCCTCTAAGGTTTTCCCATTCGCCTTAGCTCCCGATTCTAGTAATAAAGCAAGGACAGAAGAATTTCCAAATTTACAAGCTTCGTGTAGAGCTGTACTTCCAATTTGATCCGTTATGTGAATGTCAACACCTGCTTGGATGAGTCGTTTTGCTAAACTTGGTTCTCCAAAAACAGAACACCAATGGAGAGGTGACATTCCATTTACCGATTGTAAGTTTACCTGAGCACCACGTTTGATGAGTTCATCCATGAGTGTTGTTTTCTCTTGCAAACGTAGTTTGTTGTCTTGGCATAATTTGAAGATGGCAGATTCTCCGTTTGCATCTAAAATATTGGGGTTTGCCCCTCTTTCCAATAAACGCATACATGATTTGAATTTAGATCTTACAAATGCCTCTTGTAATAACGTAAATCCAAGAGGATTGCGAATGGAATCTTTGATGATATAATCTAAGGATCCAACCGTTCTTACAAAAGAATCCAATAAATAAACGTCATCTTCATCTAACCAATCTAAAGTTTTGTCTTCATTTTTTGATTCTAATTGATTTCCTAAGTTTTGGTGGTATTCTTCGGGAAATTTTGATTTGAGAATGGGAATAAAGATTGGTTCGGACTCTGAATGGCAAACAACATCATGAATGATGTGCCAATGGTTTGCATTTGGTTTTAATTGGTTGGAGATTAAAAAAATAAATGTTTCGTTCAGTTTTCGCTGTGTGAGCTGGAATTTTGATTGGATGTTTGCTTCTTTGAAATGTACTTCCGAAATTGTTGTTTGGTTTTCGGGCCAATGGTACATCACAAGTGTGAGTAATTCATCTTTTTCCTTTTCTGTTAAGGATGGATAATGTTTTTGTAATAATAAAATATTTCCAGACAACGCATAAATTTTGGATGCTAAATAAATTGAGATAAAATCGGGAAGTTCTTTGTTTGCTACGCCATATTCATCAAACTCAATTTTATAAACATGAGTAGCAGTAAAACTACCATGTAAAAAGGTATTCCACTCATCAGAAATTGCTAAATACAATTTTCCATTCACAAGTGCATGGTCATAATTTTCTACCGTTAAGGAAAGTCTAACGGGAGAAGTGTTTACATTATGATTGATGATGATACTGAGAGTTTTGGAAGGAGTCGTTGTTGTGATGTCATAATCAAAATTTTTTAAACGAACAATTTCAGGAAGTCCAGATAAGGAAATCCGAACATCATCATCGTTTCCCTCTTCGTCTTTCAAAAAAACTAATTCTTCATTTGACCACTCCGATACAAAGTTTGTCGTATACCTTCCAAAAATTTGTCCTTGAAGGGTATGGTTGGGAATTTGACCAATAAAATTGAGATCAAATAACACGAGTGAGTCGGATCTTTCTCCAGTGAGGTTCTTTCGGAAATCAAAATGGTTCCAAATGGAACATTTTTTACATCGGTATTTTCCTTTTTTGCCTTCCAGTTTGGATGAGGAAATGGAATGACCACTAAGACAATTGGAGCAGGATAGAATCGTTTTCATATTTCGCTTGTTCCGATAAAGAATCTAAGAGACTTTACCATGATCAATCGAAAATTAGAGCCTTTAAAACATTCAGGTAGGGATTCATGGGACAAAATCAATATTTAATAATAGGTGGTTCGGGGGAAGCGGGACAAAGTGCCATCCAAGCCATCCGTATCTCAGACCCAAATGCCTTTATCATTACATCCACAACAACAAATGAACCTGTGTCGAATGCAAATCTGACCTTATTTGGAAAACGAGCAGAACCTGGGCTTACAAATTCCATCTTAGATGATTTTGAAAAACATGGAAGATCCAAACAGATTAAGGCTCTCATTTACACACCGGCACTTGGTGAGGTTGGTTTTCCCATTGAAGAAAGTACAAACGAACAAATAATCAATACCTTAGGAATTTGTTTGGATCCCATGGTGAGTTTGGAAAAGGAATTTGCACCGGAACTCACTGTCGCCTATTCAGCGTTTTATTGGCTAAGCCATACTCTTGCATTCTATGGATCCATGGGAATTGCAAAGTACAAGGCCGATCTCTGGGCATTGGAGAATCCATCAAAACGACGTATTGTGAGAGCAGGGACATTTTTTTCTAAAAGTGTAAGAGGTATATCCATCGTATTACAAAGGACGATGAAAAAAACAAACCACCCTGACCTTCTGCAACTTAAAAACAAATTTGAAACATCTAACGAGAAGTTTATGGATTTTTTCCTTTCTTATGCTTGGGAACACGAAAAAGAATCCTTTCAAAGCCAATTTGGCACTCCTTACAGACCCACTGCGAGAGAAGACCTTACACGAGGTCTCACAAAAGCACTACAAACCCAATCACCAATTGTCACTGTCCTTGGTGACTGGACTTGGGAAGAAACAGAGATGCCAAAATTGCCAAACTGGTTCCAACAATTTTAGTTGCCAAATTTTGAGACAAGGTCAAAGGTAGACCGTTCGGTATACGGAGCTTCATATGTTACGACTCGTCTTTCGGAAAAAAGGGATCCTTGAATGGGAAGAAGTAGAAACCCCTACTATCACAGGTGAAAACCAAGCACTTGTAGAACCCATCGCCATTGCTCGTTGTGATTTGGATTTACCCATCGTACGAGGAGAAACATTATTCCGTGCACCTTTCCCCGTAGGACACGAGTTTGTTGGTCGTATCAAATCTCTATCGGACGAACTCAGTGGACAATTCCAAATTGGATCAGTGGTTGCAATTCCTTTCCAAATCTCCTGTGGTACATGTCCAACGTGTTTATCGATACATACCAATTCATGTGAAACAGTTCCTTATACTTCAGCCTATGGAATGCCACCTGGTGCTCACAATGTAGGTGGTGCCATATCGGAACTCATCAAAGTTCCTTACGCAAAACAAATGTTACTTCCCGTGGATCCTAAGATTAACCCTGTTGGCATTGCGAGTCTCAGTGATAACATTGCCGAAGTTTGGAAGTTAGCAGGTCGATTTTTAGAGCGAAAAAAAGATCCAAAAACTCTAGTCGTTGGCGGGAATGCGGGGAGCATTGGACTGTACACAGCTCTTTACCTCCACCAAACAAAAAAAGCGGAAGTATTGTATGTGGACACGGATCGCAGTAGGATCGAACTTGCCACATCACTTGGAATCCCTGTGACACATGTAACTACGTTCCCAAAACCAAGTGATAAGTTCGATTTGGTTTGTGACGCATCTGCCACAAAAGAAGGTTGGGAATTTGCCACTCGATCCATGGGAAAAAATGCCATCCTCAGTTCGGCATCGATCTTTTGGACCAATCGTTTTGAAATTCCTTATTTGGAGATGTACAACCAAGGTGCGGAAATCCATATCGGCAGAGTGGAATCACTCGATTCCATGAAAGCACTTTACCCTGAGATCCAAAATGGAATGTTTACACCGGAAAAAATTGTCACAAAAACTGTTTCCTTTGCAGAGGCAAAAGAAGCATGGTTGGAAGAATCAATCAAACTGGTGGTAACTCGTTGAGATTTGGAATCTGTTTTTCTATCTTCTTTCTTCTGATTTCATCTATTTTTTCGGAATCCATACAAGAACGTTTCCAACCACCTAACGGATACAGTCGAATAAGTTATCCAAAAGAAAGTTTTTCCACTTACCTGCAAAACTTTCCTTTAAAACCAAAAGGAAGCCCTGTGTTTTTGTTCAATGGAACTAAAAAACAAAATCAAGTCCATGAAGCTGTGTTAGATTTTCCCTTACTGGGAACAGACCTCATCCAATGTGCCGATGCGGTGATGAAACTTCGTGCAGAGTATTTGTATTCGCGAAAGGAATGGGAGAAAATCACATTTACCATCAGCAATGGAATGTCAGTTCCTTTTTCTAGATTTGCAAAAGGTGACCGAGTGGTTGTGAAGGGAAATAAAACCAGTTGGAAAGTAGGATTCGCAAAAAAAGGAACAAACCGCGATGTGTTCGAATCCTATTTACAATTTATATATAATTATGCGGGAACCATCTCACTCAAATCAGAACTTAAGAAAAAACAACTCCAAGATTTGGAACCAGGGGATGTATGGATACAAGCAGGTTCACCAGGGCATGTTGTGATGGTTGTAGACAAGGCCCAATCAAAAGAGGGAAACACCTTATTTTTGTTAGCACAGAGTTATATGCCTTCTCAGGAAATGCATATCTTAAAAAATGATACAACCAATTCCCCTTGGTTTGCCTTACCGCAAGGAGAATTTTTTGCCACACCTGAATGGGAATTTATGACTAAAGCATTTTACGGTTTTAATAAATAATCTTACTCCTTTCCCAGTTTCAGATTCTAAAATACAGTTTTCACTTTGCAATTCCTATGGAACTTACATATTGTCTTTCAGATGGCTCTGATAAAAAACATCGCAATTTACTGTGGTTCCTCTTCTGGCCTGGACCCTTATTATCACAAGGAAGCTTACCATTTGGGTGAAATTCTTGCAAAACACCAAATGGGAATTGTGTATGGTGGTGCGAGTGTGGGACTAATGGGAGCTGTGGCGAACGGATGTTTGGAGAACCATGGTAAGGTCATTGGTGTGATCCCAACGTTTCTGAAACGAAAGGAAATCGAACATTTGGGACTTTCAGAGCTCATCCAAGTGGAATCGATGCACGAAAGGAAACAAATTATGTTTGAACGTTCTGATGCTTTTCTTGTGTTACCTGGTGGTTTTGGAACCATGGAAGAGTTTTTTGAAGTGGTCACTTGGTCACAGCTGGGACTTCACAACAAACCCATTGTATTATTGAATTGGAATGGGTTTTATGACTCACTTGTCCAAATGTTCCATACGATGGTGGATTCTGGTTTTTTAAAAAAGGAAAATATGGATCTCGTGATTGTCCTAAGGGAGACCGAAGACTTACTCACTCATTTGCAGAACTATTCTCCGTCTAAGACAGAGAAATGGTTGTCGGAAGATACCATTTAATGAAGATTCTTCGGGAAGGAAACCTAAGTTTATGTTCTCTTGGTCGCATTCAAAACAGACTCTAAAAATAGTTTTTGTCCTGATCGGGATTTCCGTTTCGATCGGATTCATTCCCTCTCTTTTTGCGAATCCCGATCAATTTGATGGAGACATTTACTACATCGACACAGTGGGCCAAAATCGTCCGAGGCCACCGCAAAGACCACACCCGGATCTACATGTTCCTTCCGTTCCTGTAAAACAAGATGTCACAGCATTTTCCAATTGGCCTACCGATAAAACAGCATACCCTTATCTCCAAACAACCATTAACTTTGTGGAAGGCCATTTGTCTTTTAAGGCATTTTTATCCGATTCTTCAGAAGTCTCATATTCCACAAGAGGGGAACACATTCGTTATTCCAAATGTTTCGGTGACCTTTGTATCATCGTCTCTCAAAAAAACTTGTTAGGTGTGAGTAATTCAAGTACCGAATGGGAAAAGGGCCATATCTTTGGCGAAGAACGTTACCAAGTTGCGATGGGTCACAAAGCGGCCCTAGTAGCAAGTGACCGCAAACTCTACCTATACAACAGTTATACGAACCATTGGGAAACCATCAGCCTCGAACAAGAATCTCTCAGTGCCTTTGCCAACCTCTATGACAAAGTGACCATCATCACAACACGTCGAATTGTTGTGATAGACCTCCCAACCGAGATGCAATACGAACAAAATTTACTCCTCAGGCGAATTTCTCAATTTGAAATGAGAGATGGATTTATCAATTTTTATGCAGGAAGTAAACTTTGGATGTTCCGCCACCAAACAGAGGCATTCGAAGAAGTGGATTTAACGGATTAAATGGAAAATTTCTGATTTGATTTTATTACACTATCCGTTTGTGCTTCTGATGAAATAATAAAAGTTTTCTGCACCATTTCAAACACTAACTCTTTACATTTTCGGAAAGTAGAGTTGAAAACTCGTGCCTTTTCCAACTTGACTCTCTACTTCAATTTTACCACCCAAAGATTCGATTTGGTATTTTGTTAGAAAAAGACCCATGCCCTTCCCTTCTATATTAGGATGGAACCGAGAATTCATTTTAAACATTTTGTTTCGATATTTTTCCAAATCAATTCCAATTCCATTATCGGTGATCATCAGTATGACAAACTCTCCCGATTCTTTAGCTTCGATTCGGATATACCCAATACTTTTATCAGATATATATTTAAATGCATTGGATAAAACATTATTAATGATGCTTTCAAAATAAACCGGTATTGTATGAAGAAATAAGTCGTTTGGAATGATTACATCAATTTTAGTATGATGCGATTTATCAGAAACATATAACAAAAGTAGATTTTGAATTTCTTTTTGAACTTGTATTTCTTTTTTTACTAGCGAATTAGAATCTTTCTCAATTGTTAGCAATTCATTTAAATTTTTCATCATGTGATCCAACTGTTGTGCGGAAGATTCGATCATCTGAACTAAAAGTTGATCACCAGGATCATCTTTCAGTAAATTACACAAACTAAGTATATTTGCAATCGGTGCTCTAAGGTTATGAGAAGTGATATAGGTATACTCTCGCAACCTTTCATTCTGCCTATTTGTAACTTGAACCAGCGATTCAAGTTCTTTATTTTTTGCGACAATGTCTGATATATTTCGATTGTAAATTACAATCCCATCTGTAGTAGGCAAAACGATGTGATGAAAATAACCTGGCGTATAGTATCCATCGGGAATTGTATAGTCTTGTTCTAGTGGTTGTTTTGTCAGAAAAACTTCTTTATACTGCTCAAAAAACCCGTTTTCTAAATTGATAGGATATAATTCACAAATTCTTTTTCCAATTAGTTCTTCTTTTGGGACTCCTAAGTTTTTTGAACCTTTCTCATTCATTTCATTGAAAATGAAATCGATAATCGTTCCATGATTGTCTTTCACAACAGATAAAAAATAAATTGATTCAAGAGATGCTTCTAAAGAAGCTTTAAATCGTTCGTTACTCTCTTTGAGCTTTGTTTCAACTTCCTTTTCAATCGTAATATTTTTAGATGCTCCAATCAATTTGGATACTTTACCAAACTCGTCATACAATGGCTTGCTATAATCTCGAATCCAAACTACTTCACCGCTTTTTGCTAAAACTCTGTATTCTGAAACACCTACCTGACCTTGGAGAATTTCAGAAACCCGATTTCCAACAATACCTAAGTCATCCGGATGAATGATTTTGATCCATCCCCCAATATTTAGAATATCCTCAACTGAATAGCCTACAATTTTTGAGAGATTCCCTGAGCTCCAATCTGCAATGATTTCACCTTCAATGATTTTTGCCGTATAGATATAATCCGATGTGATCTCTGTGATTAATTTTAATTTTCCTAATATATCTTCAGAATCGGTGATATCTCTTGCAACGGCAACAAGTTCGTTTATAGTTCCATATTGATTTCGGATCGGAGTTTTGACGGTATTAAAATAACGAACGAAACCATCTTTACCTAAATGAGGTTCTTTTTCTATGGTAACTTGTTTGCCATCTTGGAAAACAAATGAATCTATTTTGTGATATTCTTCAATGAATTCTTGTTTGTTTTCAGAAATATCATATGTGCCTATAAGATCAGATTTTTTGATACCAAAGTAATCTGCGGATGCCTTGTTCACATAGGTTATTTTGAAATTAGAGTCTTTACAGAAAATAAGATCAGAAATTGAATCCAGTATCTGCGAATAATAATTTTCTGTTTCGTGAATCGAATCGGATATACTTTTGTGATGTGAACTTTCTAAAAAGCTAAATATAATGTATTGAATCTCATCAGATATAGATTTTGAAATGCTAAATTGGGCTACACCTTTCAATATTGATTTGTTTTTTTTTATTGCTTCAAGTTCTCCGATATAAGAACCAGTTTTTGTAAGGGAATCGATCAAATTTTTTTGATCATCAGAGGGTATCCAAAACTCGTTTGCAAATTTACCTAACACTTCTTCTTTAGATGTATAACCCAAATAACGTAGAAATGCATTGTTAACAAAAACAATCTTTCCAAGTGGATCTGAAATCGCGATAGCACTTATGGATTCATCTACAGCTCTTTCAATGATTGATTTTATATCCATCGTTGAGTCCTTTTATGATCGTTGGTTCTTAAAAAGTAAGACAATTAGACTTACAAGATAGCTTAGGTTTGATCGATGAAAATACAAACAATCTAATCTGAATTTTGCCAAGACGAAATTGGCGTTTCAGATTGGAAAAGCAATTAAGAGATAAACATCACAGTATTTTTTAAGAAAAAATACTGTGATTATTTGAATCATTCAATAAATTCGATGAAAATCATTGAAATGTCAAATCCAAATGAAATCTAAAATCAGAATTTTAATAATTTATTTCCAAGTTTCTTTGGTTTATTTTGAAACGTGAATCAATCCATGCAAACCATTCCCGAAAAGGAAATCGCTCGCTTACTCCATTTAGCAGAATTAAGCTTAGATTATGTTTCCTTAAAAGAGGAATTTAATGGGCTTACGGAATTGGCTGCAGGGATCACAGGAACACGCATTTCCCATATCAATCTGATTGGTGCGTTTCACATCTAGAGGTGAAAGACTTAAAGTCGGACCCAAGGTTCAAAGAAAAAGGATTTGTCACTCAAAGTCCTTACTTTAAATACTATTACGGAATTCCAATTGATTTATAAGGATACAATGTAGGTTCCATCTGCGTAATCGATACAAAGGATAATTCAATTTCTCCAGATAAAATCATACTTTTAGAAATCATCGCTAAAGAGGTGACGGAGCGTATCAAACACAAAAACACCATTCATCTAAAGACAGAAAAGAATCTCAAATTATTGAGACATTATAAAATGTTAGCTCATGACATTCGTAGCCCCATCGGTGGTATTTCGGGATTAGCCGATATCATCCTCTAACAAGAAGATGATTTATACATGACAGAATATTTTTCTAACATGAAATTGATGAAGGAAAGTAGTGATTCCGTATTGAATTTGGCGAATGATCTTATGAGCGAATTTACGGATGAAGGTAACTTGAACAATAATATCACGATAAAGGAATTTGCCGAACAATTGTTAAGTTAATTTCATGCACAGGCGCAAACGAAACAAGTTACCATCAGAGTAAACATAAATCCCAATTTATGTAAAAGGAAAATTCCTAAGAATAAATTCTTTCAAATGATAGGAAACCTAGTTTCGAATTCAATTAAGTTTTCACCGATGAAAACTGAAATACAGATTCATTATGATAGCATGAATTCAGAAACGCAAACAGCTGTCATACGAGTCAAAGACTTTGGAATTGGAAAGACAACAGAACAAATCAATAATGTATTATCAGACAATGTAAATTCAACCATAGGGACAGCGGGGGAAGTTGGAAACGGATTTGGAATCAAATTCGTTAAATTACTTGTCGATGAATTGAAGGGAACATTTTCAGTCATATCGGATTCAGGGAAGGGATGTGAATTAATTATCAACATACCCTTTGTCATTTCATAAGCAAGTCGGGAAATAGTAATTACCTTGAATCTATACAATTCTTTTTCCCTTTCCAATCACAGGCGCGGGAAGTTGAACAAAATTAATTTCTCTATTGTTCGTTCACAAAGCTCTCATAAAGGGATTCATTGTATTCTTACTTTCTGGAATGCTCTACAAAAATCAGCTTGGAAGTATCAAAACCAAGAGCGGATGCCTTAGCCATAAGGTCGTCGGTGATTTTTTTCGAAATCTCTGGAGTCCTTGCCATGATCCAGAGATATGATCTGTCGGGACCACAAACAAGGGCATAACCGTAATTTGTTTTATCAAGTTCAACAATATTGTAGGTCCCGTAAAACGGCCCAAAGAAGGAAACTTTTAGTAAACCCTTATCAGGCGTATCCTGAAAGAAGGCTTTTCCTTCAATTTCTTTCCATTCCAGTTTTTGCTTATCATATCCACGGTTAATGACTTTTACTCCGCCATCGTCGCGTTTTGCATATTCAGCGGTGACATCCACAAGCCCCCTTTCAAAAGAGTGGTCAAGCCTTGCTATTTCGTACCACTTCCCAAGATACCTCTCAAGCTCAAAGCCCTTCACGGTACAAACACCTTCAGGGACTGAAAGACACCCAGTAAACAGTAAAGATAATAACAAAAAAAACTTCTTCATATGATGACTCCGTATGTATATATGACGAATCATTTTTAAATTCCAAATTCAGATCTAAAGATTGTTACTTAAATTTTTTCTTCTATTGAAGGGAATATCAGAGGAGGTGCTTCCAGTTTTTGGATATTTCATTTACAAATTTGGTTTTGATTTGATTCAGTTTCAAACCGCTGCTAGATCAAGATCATTGATCTCTGGTTAAAAGGTTATTTTGAAAGGAAGGATAAAAAAGTGTATTTTGATACAATCGATTCTTTTCTAAGCAAACGACCAAAGGACTCTCAGCTAACGCCGAATCCAACTGGCCGTTTACCTATCTTTCTAATCTCTTATGTAAAGATAGACACTACCCAAGAAATTGCCTGACCAAAAATGTTCTCAGTTAAGAATTTTTTCAAATCAATTGGATTTCTGTTCAGTGTATCGTAATACCAAGCAGTGTATTCACTCACTTGTGGGATAGTAAATCCATAACGAGTGTTTATCGCTTTGATTAACTCGTTTGCAAACAATGAGTGACCATACATGTTCGGGTGAACTCCGTCAAGACCAAATACACCTGGTTGGTTGGGAACTGGCCAGTTAGCACGTGCACTACCTGGAGACCATCCAGAAGCACTTTGAATGGGTCTTCCGTTTTCTTTGATGTCATCAAAGATCACACGTAAGTCAGCCACTGCAAAACGCATTGTTGCTCCTTGTGCTTTGATTTCATTGTTCAACATGTTTAAGAAATTGGAAATGGTTGTTATTTCGTTTGCATCCAATACTTGGTTCGGATCAGAAACTGAATTTCTAAAAAATGCTTTGAGTCCAGAATAGTTTGCTCTACCGTTTGGATCTTTGTAACTTTCAAGGAAGGCAATTGCTGTTACATTTGGAACAGTAAAGATTACTCCACCTTGCAAACTTCCCATCGCAGCCATTCTACGGAAAAATTCACGAATGTCTCTTTTGAATCGTGTTTCGTCCAAACAATCGGTAGAAGTATGAAGTGCAGTACAAAGAACGTGGTTAGCACCAGCAGAACCAAAAAGGAAAGTTGGTTTTACTTTTTCCATGACTTGTGCTTGTGTACCCGCATCACGTAAACCGAATCGGTGAAACTTATCTGGTTCCTTACAATCAGCAACAGTCACCCAACGGTAAGTGTACCAATACCATTCTTTCCAATACCATTCTTTCTCTTGTTTGGTGGCAGTGATGTCTTCACATTGACCAGAAGTTCTGAGAACAGTTGTGTACTCCGCACCAGTGATACCAGCATGAGTTGGCAGGGAAACGGTAGACTGATTTCCCCCAATGATACTTTCCGCAATACAAAAAACACCGCAGTCCCATTTAAGGACATCCTCTAAGTTAACGAATGGTCCTTTCAGAACATTGTAAGATACCGAGGCGCCTGCTTGTTTTGATACGAGTACTGGGTAAGCCCAATCTTGTGTTTTTTTCTCAACGGTCACACCGAAGAATCCTTGGCTCAAGGAATCCCCAATCACACCAACCTTTTGGAACATCTGGCTTTGTGTTTGCGCGGACAAAGATCCTGCAAATACCAAAGCGAGCACCAAACCGAATGTTTTTTTTGTGTTCATATTTCCTCCGAATCGGAACATTTTTCACATAATCTGAACAATTAAGACATTTTGGTGTCTTTTTTGAACGAGTGTCAAATAATTAATTCCCGAACCAGAGATATTATTTGAACCAAGTTCAATGTTTTGGATGTGTTCAGAAAGATTCGGATCAATCTCTCAGCGCAAAATAAAGGTCTGTAATGGGAGTTTCTTTTGGTTCCCGTTTCAAATAAACTTCAAAGGGAGCATCATTCGCCAAACGTCTGTAAAAATGTGGAAAAAATTCGTTAATGACTGCATCATAAACTCTTGGAAGTTTCTCATATGCCAGGCGAACTCGAATTTGAAGCCTTTCGCCACCCTGTACAATTTGTAGCCCTAATCCGTTAGGACATTGTGTATGAGAAGAAACAGGAATCCCAATATCAAATCTGATTTTATTTGGATCGGTGATGTCTGGGTCGTCCTGCGAAATGCCAATCCATTTTTGATCTTTGGCGTCTTGATTGTGCTTGGAAAAATATTGTTCAAATGGTTGTATAAAAGTTAAATCCTTAGGAAATCCAGGCATCTCTTCGTATGGTCCGATATGTCGTTTGTAAAGCAGATGGAACGAAGAGATCTTTTTTATACTGATATCTTTTCTTTCAATCCCAAATATTTTTAATGTTTGTAAACCATCAAATTTCCTTTGTTTTGTTTGGAATTTCTTTCTATAGGCGGCTGGAGTAATTCCCAAGGTCTTTCGGAAAGCTTTTGTAAATGCCTCTTGGCTAGTATATCCAGTTTCTAAAGCAATCTCTAAAATCGGATATGAGGTGGTTTTGATTTCAAAGGCAGCTTTTTCTAAACGCAGTCGCCTAACATAGTCCTTAACATTTTCCGACTGAAATCGAGAAAACAATCGATGAAAATGCCAAGGAGAATAGGTAGAAAAAAAGGCTAATTCGTTTAGTGCAAATTCTTTGGAAAGATTAGATTCTAATTTTTCCCAGATTGGATATAAGAATGAATCTTTCTTGGAAATCAATCCACAAAAGTTTAGCTTCTCATTTGCACGAAGTCAAGACCGATTCCATTAGGATCGATCATTGTAAAATGTAAATCGCCCCATTCTTCTTTAGTGATTGGAAGATCAATTGGCGCTCCAGCTTTCACCATTTGCGCATAAAGTGTCTCAATCTCTTCTGATTCGATGATAAGCCAAATCCCTTGACCAATATATGGTTTCTGAAAATAAGACTTCCTTACGACTGTTTGGTTAGGCAACATAAACGCAATCTCTCTGTCTTCTTTTTCGGGATGTGACAAAAGAAGAAACCATTCCGATTCAAATTTAACTCGCCACCCAAGCCATTTTTGGAAAAACTCCTTCGATTCTATCAGTTTTTCGGTAATGATACCGATTTGGTTGATCCCTGCTGTTTTTATCATTGGATTCATACTTCTCTCCTTACGTATCCAATCATAAGCAATTTTGAAATACGTTTTGGATCGAAATTGCGATTTTTTAAAATCGAATCAATGCACCTTCTAGAGACATACATCCTGCTAGGAGCCAGAATGTACGCCATCGTAAGTTAGTATTACTGAGCGAGTAGGTCTTGGAGTCCAAAGATTCCATCACAACTACCAGCGATGCGATTGGAAAGCTGAGCCCTTGGCAAAAATCCTTCTAAAGATTTGGCACTCGGTTCATTGATATGGATGAAACGAAAGGATGTCGCCTTTTTCTCTTTATCGATGAGTCCGCAAAATGCGCCAGCTCCTCCGCCAGGGATGGTAAGAATCATTTCTCCACCTTTTTTTGCCGTATAGGTTGTGATCGTATTTCCACTTCGTCTAGAAGTTTGATACACACCCTTGATTCGGTAGGTACCGGGACTTAATGTTTTTACATTGGATTGGTTTTGAAAAATACTTGTGTATTCATCGTTGGCATTGGGAATTACATTTCCTTTCTCATCCAATTTCTCAATATTAACTGCACTAAGATTCGAATATGTAATCACTACCGGAATTTTTGATGACTCATCGAGAACAGCTTTGTATTTTTTTTGAGTTGGTGAATTTAAATCAACTTTGTATTTTTCATCACGGATTAAATCTGCTTTAATATTGAGTGGAGTAAAACTATTAAAAACACCTGCTAGATAATCAATTCCAAATCCAATGGGAGCTCCGAGTAAAAACAAAAAGTTTCCCCAGATCCATTTATTTGTTCCCTTTTTTAATTCGATTACTTGCGGTGCATATCCAGTTTTTTCGATCCGTACTGTCTTTTTTTCTACAACATCTTTTTTGGGAAACCCAACATCTTTAATGATAAAGGATTCACCAATCTTTTCATCATCAAGAAAAATATGACTGTCTTCTGGTCCAATCACATTCAAATCTTGGTTTCCTTGCATAGCATACTTCATGTAAGTTGCACAATTTCCTGTCAAAAGCATGCAAAACAAACAAAATATAGAAAGAAGAATATTCAATTTAATTTTCATAGAACTAGTGTTAATGATCAGTTCAATTCTGACAAACAAATAAATTTGTCACCAAGGAAGATACTGTTACATATGGTTCGACAGGTCTACCACAGGTGGTTGGGTTGAGTGGGTGGTAGGTGATAGGTGGATGTAAATCCCAAAAACGGGAGAAATTGTAGCATTTAACATGATTTTTTCGGTTATGAATGCATTTGAATTGCATCCGCAATTGATCTTTGATTGTCTGATCCCACCTCCTAACCTACAGTTGCCGAAAGTTTCAGAATCTGGAAACATTCTCAATTACAAACCAAAAGATATTGACTCCATAACCTCTTTTGAATTTCTAGCTTAACTTATATTCCGCATCATACTATGGTTTTCATGTTAAATATACCAAAACTAACTATTTTTTTATGCATCTTTTCGCCTGATCTTCATAGACTTTACTTTCGAGTTAGGTGGCCGTTCTATTTTATCACCTGACTCGTATTTTGTGGTATTTTTCTTTTGACAGAATATATCTTATATCAAAATGTTTGCATATATGAAAAACCTAACATCAAAACTTTTTCTAATCTCAATTTTTGGATTTTTGATTTGTTGCAACCAACCAGTGATTGGCGGTCTCAGTTCTAAAAACATCACTGGCAAAGAAGCACTCGAAAAACTGATAAGCGCAGGGACACAAATTGACACTCTCTATTTTAGGTCAACTTCGTCCTCATCTTCCTCTTCTTCATTCAGTTACACTTCTGCATCCTTATTAGCCAACTTATTAAATGGGGCTCTGATTCCAATCGCTGCTGGACTAGAAGATAATAAATACTATCTAAAGGACGGCGTAGACAAATGTGTAACTCAAATCTATGCATTCGGTCTCGTATTAGATAATTTTGTGACAGTCGGTTTAAGTTGCGATATCAAACCTGCACCTGTATTTGCTCTTCCATGATTGAAATGTAGTTTTTTTGCCTATCCAACTAAAAGAGAAATACTTTTAGTTGGAATTTGTAATTCAGTATTCCCAAGAATCGTAAAACCATAAAACGAAAAGATGGAATAAAATGAATTGCAGATCCAAAGATAATAAATTTAAGTTTCAACTGATCATAAAAATGAAACTCAGAACTAAGACAATTGTACTACGATCATGACATTCCGATCCATGAATGAAAAAAAAATTGTTCTTTTGCTCATTGTTTTTTCCACTTTTTTTTCATTTTGCTTGGGAATCTTCCAAATCCATAAAATTCATAAAAAAAATCTGATCGAATTAAAAATGGAAGTCGATCCGCAAACATTTTACGGATTTGATTTCCATTTTTATGGTGATGCTGGATTTAAATGGATCCAAATCCAAGATTTAAAAGCTAAAAATTTTAGAGATATTACCTGTTCCTATCCTGGGAAAGAATTTGATCCTAATTTTTCTCAGATAAAAAAATCAGGAGTGTTCACAGTTCAAAACGGTTCCTGTTATTATCTATTTCCATTCGCACTTTCTTATATTATGTATTTACCAACTATTTTCAGTGGGCAAATCGGAATCGTAGTTTTCCAACACATACTTGTTGCTTTCATGCTATACTGGATGTATCAAATTGGAAAAATCCTCAGGTTAGATTTTTGGAAAATTTTGCTTTCGATGGTCCTCATTCGATTTGGAACTTCCTACGGAACATCTGTTTTTGATTTAGAAGAACATATACTGACAGGTTTTATATTCCTCTTTGCTATTTATAGGTTATTATTAAAACCTAACAAACTACAAATTTGGATGAGTGGATTTTTCATTGGTCTTCTCTTTTTATTCAGACCAGAAACATGTGTGAATTTATTGGTGTATCCATTGGCTATTTACAATCTTTCAGTGGATCGTATCAGAGAACCCATGAGCCAAGTGATGATTGCAATCTTTGGAATTGTTTCCAGTATTCTTCCTATTTTGATACTCAATCAAGTATTGGTACACCATCCACTTGGGATAAAAGCATTTGATCCCATACACTATGTTTCGTTTGGAGAGAGAAGTTTAGGCCTCATTCGAAATCTATTTTTTTATTCTCCATTTTACTTTAACCCACTATTGTTTCAATTGCCTATTTTGGTATTTGCTTTGTTTCAGTTCCGATTCCATCGTTATCAAAAGGAAAGGTCTGAAATTAAATTTCTGTATACATTCCTTTGGGCTCTTCCCATCTTAATACTTGTTTCACCCACATCGGCAACTTATTATTTAGGATTACGATTTGCCTATTTTTTATATCCCATTTTAGTCATTTTAATTTTCCACACGGTTCATCTGGGTACGTTAAACAAAAAAATCGGATTCGGCCTTCTTTATAGTTGGAGTATTGTCACTTTCATCATGAGTTTCAATTTTTCCTTTTTAATCTATAAGGGTTATGATTTAAACTACACGTTATTAAAACAAAATAAAACTGAACTTGTTTTTGTCCGAGATATGGGAGCTCTCATGAGTCTATCCGATTTGTATCTGTCGGGTAAAAATATATTTGCCTTTGAAGATAAATCGTTCCTCGAAATGATCCAAGAAGTTGGTAAACGACAACCAGGTTCAGAGTTCAGCATCATCCAAAGTAGATATTCTAGCGGACCAATTCCATTGACTCAAATTGCAAACGAGTACACCCTAAAATCAAAGATTGAGAATCCAAGCATATCCATTGATCAGTATGCCCCAATCAAACATTGAAGATTCAAACCAAGAATCAAGTTACCTTGATGTTCATTGGATTCTCTTTCGTCTAACAATCAATGTTTTCGGATAAACCAGTTTGGATCTGGAAGGGAAATCCAGAATTAGTTCTCCTAGAACTGGTAGGTCTCATCTTATTTTTTTACTTTGCCTTTCGGATCAGTGCCTACTTCACCCACCGGTATGAACTCATCCAAATGCATCGTAAACGCCTCGACCGCCTAGCCTTCCGCGCAGGTTGTAACCAAGTGGAACGTTCCCTCCTCCAAACCTTCTACAACCAATTGGACAGACACCACCGTGTGATCCTCGCACACAATCATGCGAAAGAATACTTACGAGCCCACCTCTTACAATTTGTTTCACAACTCGACCAAAATGAAGAACAAACCTTCTTATCCCTCGTGGCCAAATTTTTGGGAACTGCCCGCGAAAAATCACCAATCTTTGGGGTCCGAGAGTTTGTTCTCGTCCATTGGGGAAAGGATTCTTACTTAGCACAAGTGGTCGACCCTGGACTCACTGACGTCAGAATCAGGTTCAGTCCAACCAAACGAAACAAGGGCGCACCGAACCATACCAAGATTACGGTGTACAGGGAACCCAAAGGTTTCCAATCCATCCATGGCAGTGTGCAAATGGAGACCAGTTCCACCTTCTACTTCCGCCCAAACCAAAGGCCAGAATCTTAATGAATGAAAAACGGACCAATTCCGATTCTCGCTTGAAATATTCTTTCCTCGAAAATTAATGTGACATAAGTCCATGAAGTGGAATCGCATCAATCAAAATGACGAATTGTTTTCCCTACTTTTCGTATTCCTGTTTTCCTTTACTTCCCTAATTTGGAACGGCAACTTCATGGTAAGAGGGATTGCCAGCTTTCAGGGTGTAGGCGACTTTTTTTCTGGGTCCTTTGATTCCTTTGGATCCCTGATCAAAAGTAGTTATAATAAACTCGAGTCCTTTGAACGGGTACGCGAAGAGCGTGATTCTTGTTTGAACGTGATGGAAGAATACCGACAACTCTCCAAAGACGTAGAACGCCTCAAAGCCGAAAATGCAATCCTCAGACAAGAGTTAAACTTTCCTCTCAGATCCGAATATCCATCTGTTCGTGCAGAAGTTCTCAGTGTTCGTTTGAATGCCATTTATCGTACCATCATCATCAACAAAGGATCCGAATCCGGGATCAAACCTTATATGCCAGTTGTAGCACGTGCGTTAGACGAAAAAGGCAAATTCACTGAAGCCCTTGTTGGTAAAATCATCGCTGTCTCAAAAGGATCTGCTGTCATTCAACCCATCATCAATTCCAATTTTTCAATGGGAGTCTCCATCCCTGGAACCAATTTATGGGCATCACTCAATGGAAACAGTGGTCGCGGAACAGATGTTTTGTTAGACTATATTGATTCAGGGATTGTGATTGATCCAAAAGCTATTGGCAATTTTCCAATGGGACCAAACCCTCCACCAACTTCGGCAAACACCATGTTTACAGAAGGATTTAGTAAAATTGGAAAGGCCGTATTTAGTTCTGGTGGATCGGGAGTTTTCCCTCCTGGCATTCCAGTAGGTACCATCATCGAAGAAGGGCCAAGGAACGGTTCCTTTAAAACTGCCATCTTACGTCCGTTTGTTGAATTTGATAAATTATTACATGTGATTGTCTTGAAAAAATTACCTGAAAAATGGCGAGAAGAGTGGCCTGCTGAAAAAACAATTCAAATTGAAGGTCCATACTTTGGTGAAATTGATTTCCCTAAAGAAAAGGATTATAATAAAAAAGAGAAAAAACAAGGAACCCAAGGTTTTGGAAACCCTAGTGCATTCGGTACACCAAACACAGGACGTACGAATCCAAACTCTAATCCTACTTCGCCATCAGAACCACCTCCTTCTCCCCAAAACTTGGAAGGACCTAAGGAGGTGAATCCATGATTTTAGATAAATTATTTATCATCATAGGAATGTTACTCGCTCATTTTCTAAATGGCTCCAATGTATTCGAATTAGGTAATGCAATCCGTCCTGATTTTATGGTCATTTTTGTTGTGTTCTTTGCACTCAGAAAAGGACCTATGTATGGTCTTTGGTTAGGATTTTTCGGAGGCCTTCTCACCGATACTGCACTTGGTGGTGAAATTGGCGGAGACAATATTGTGTATTACAAAATTGGCCTTCATTCTTTTTCCTATGCAATCATTGGTTATATCGTAGGAAAAGGCCTAAGAAGTTCTTATACAGAAAACTACATCTCCGTCACAATTTATGTTTTGGGACTTACCTTTGTATCAAGACTCATCACATATTTGTTATTCCTAATGTTCTTTCACTCAAACCATAGTTATTCCTTTTTGTATGTTTCTCTCTATAATGCTTTTTTAGGACCTGCATTATTCTTTTTATTCTCTTGGGCATATCGATTGGATGGAGATGAGGTACGGCAATGAGCCAGTCGGCATCTGAGTTTCGTTTAGAAGCAAGTTTCCGTAAACGATTGTACTTTTTTACAGGGATGATTGTATTTACGTTAACTGCGTATATTTTACAATTGTTCAACTTACAGATTGTTCAAGGGAGTGAAAACTCTCTTAAAGCCGAACGATTTGTTCGCAGAAGTGAATCCATACCTGCAGATCGTGGTAATATTTTTGATCGAAACTTTTTAACACCAGAAACAAGCCAACCTCTTGTATCCAATTCCGCATCTCTTGATGTGATTTTGAATACAAGTTTACTCAAAAACGATGCTAAAAAAGTAAAAGAGTTCATCTACAAATTTTGTGAAGCACTTTCGATTCCAATTGTTTATTACGAAAAAGAATTACAAGAATCACGATTGATTAAAAAAATCCGATCAAGAGAACCTTTTGTATTACTTGAAGGGATTTCAAGGGAACAACAAGAACGAATTTTAGTTTTAGACAATATAAATCGTTATGTGTATTTAGTTTCCTCACCTGCTAGGGTGTATCACATGGGACCTGCTCTTTCGCATGTGACCGGTTATGTGGGAAAACCAACAACAAGTGACTTACAAGAAAAAGAAATCAAAACTTACCAATTGATTGGAAAAGGGGGAATTGAATCCCTTTATGACACAACTCTCCGTGGCCAAGACGGATTTCGCATCCAGAAACGAAATACAGAAGGAAACATCGAGGAAGAACGTGTCATCGAACACTCAGTCCCAGGTAACAACTTAATCCTAACAATTGATAGAGACATGCAAATTGCTGCTTACAAAGCACTAAAGGGTGTTAGGGGGACAGTCCTTGCGATTAAAGCAACTACTGGTGAAGTTTTAGCCATGGCTTCCAACCCTTCTTATGATCCAAATATTTTGTCTGGGAAAAACAAACTCGAACGTTCTAATCACTTCACTCGAGTCACAAATAATGGTGGGTTTTTGAATTTAGCCATCCAATCCAGATTCCCTCCGGCATCCACTTTTAAAACCTTGGTGGGACTTGCTGCCATGGAGAGTGAACACAAAATCAATTTTGATCCCAAACAAACCTTTTCTTGCCCAGCAAGTTTTACCTTAAAGTCTACCTTCAAAGGGGTTCCAGACCAAGTGTTTTACAACTGGGACAAAAAAAACCATGGGGATCTTAATTTAGCACAAGCACTTGAAAAATCAAACTCAGTGTATTTCTACCAACTTGGTTATAAATTAGGTGCTGAACCAATTCTCGCCTACTCTCGGTTATTTGGTTTAGATAAAAAAACAGGAATTGACCTACCAGGAGAAGCCACTGGTTTTATCCCAAGTTCCGATTGGAAAAAAAGAACCTATGGCAACAAATGGTTTGATGGAGATACAGTAAACTTATCCATCGGACAAGGATTTATTTCGGTCACACCGATTGAGATGGCATTGTTTTATATGGCAGTGGTAAACAATGGAAAAATATACAAACCGTACGTAGTGTCCGAAATTAGAAGCCCACTTGACAACTCTCTCATCCAAAAAACAGAACCAACCATTTTACGTGATATTCCACTCAAAAAATCCACTGTAGAAGCATTAAAAGAGGGATTGTATTTGGTTGGATATTCTGGAACTGCATCAGGTGTTCTCAATTCACCAACTTTACCAGAGATTGCAGGTAAAACAGGAACGGCACAAACAAGACGTAGAGGAGCATCGTCCTCAAACCACGCTTGGTTCATTGGGTATGCACCAGTGAACGCACCTGTCGAAAAACAGATATTAGTTGCTGCATTCGTTGAGTATGGGGTTGGTGGTGCAGCATCTGCGGCTCCTGCGGCAAGGGAAGTTTTTAAAGCAGCTTTCCCACCTGGATCTTTCCCACGAACTGATAGGTCCCGTGCCAAAACCATGGAAGAAGAAGCACCAGTCGAACAAGAGGCATTTTAATGGCTGATCGTAATACAGAAAAACTCGATTATTTTTTAATATTCTCCGTTGTGTTAGTTGCGATGGCGGGAGTCCTCACTCTTTACACACAGGAAGCAAATACAGCTGATGGACTTGGTCGTTGGTACAAACAATTTTCCTTTGTGTTTGTGGGTCTCATTGCAATGTGGTTTATGTCGAGGATCAATTACCAATTGATTGGTTCCTATGCTCTCTTCATTTATCTATTTTCCATTTTTCTTCTGATCATAACACTCATCCCCGGAATTGGTTACCTACCATCTGGTCGTGGTGCAAGGTCTTGGTTAAAACTGGGTCCAATTACTCTCCAAGCTTCTGAATTTTCAAAATTGGCAACGGTCATTTTACTTGGCCAGTACTTAGTGATGAAAGAAAAGGAGATGCACAAAATTACAGTTTTGATCATTCCATTTATCATTTGTTTGGTGCCGATGTTATTCATCATTTTACAACCAGACTTTGGAACTGCTGTTTCCTTTTTACCAATGTTATTTACCATGTTGTACTTGGGTGGTGCTGATATCCTGCATGTTGGATCACTTCTTACCTTTGGTGGAATTTCCCTCATGGTTCCTATGTACTTAGCCTACTCACAACTTACACTTATACAACCTCTCATTGACTTACTACGTAAAGACAACAAAACAGAACTAGTATCACTTGTGAACCAACTCCAAGGAAAAATTTGGCTGATTCTAGATGGAAAAAAAGTATCTGGACTCACTCTTCCTGGAATTGAAAATCCGAAAAACTTACAAATGATACGCGAAGCAGCAGAGATCGTAAAAGATGAATACGCAAGTATTGGATATAAAATTTTATCCAATGAAGCTTTTATGTTTGGTCTCGGTGGTACGTTAACACTCATTAGCCTTGTGATGATTTTTATACGGATTGCTCGAGGTTCGCGACATCTTAGAAATTATTACATCACCATTGGTATCCTTGGGCTTTCTGTTTTATCTGCCATAGCCGTTCACAAATCCATTCCTTTCCGGGAAAACCAAGTGATCCGACTCACTGCATTTTTAAACCCAGACCAATTCAAACAAGGAGCAGGGTACCAACTCCGTGCCTCGAAACCTGCTGTAGGTTCAGGGAAAGTTTTTGGAAAAGGTCTCTTCCACGGAGAGATGACAGAAGGACGAATCCCCCATGTTCCCGAATCAGGAACTGACTTTATCTTTGCTTCTTGGGCAGAACAAACTGGTTTTTTTGGAAGTGTCTTGTTACTATTCTTTTTGATGTCAATTCCCTTGCGTGGCTTACAAATCAGTTTTGAAAGTAAGGACAGGTTTGGATCTCTCCTTGCAGCGGGGATTGTTGCGATGATTTTTTTTCATATCGCCATCAATGTAGGAATTGTGATAGGACTCCTCCCAGTAACAGGTGTTCCACTTACATTTATGAGTTATGGTGGATCCCACTTAGTGATGGCAATGACTGCTGTTGGAATCATTTTATCGATTAAAAAACGTAAGTTTGCGAACTAAGATTTCGAATGAAACCTACCAAAAAAATTCTGGATGCAGATGAGTTCTTCCAAACCAAAGTGAAGTTGGAAGAAGAACTTATCCATTTAGAAGGTTTGGAACGGCAAGTAAACGAACAAATTTCCAAATTAGTGAGTTTGTCTGATAAACTCATCCAATGTTCGGAATCAAATGAGTCTCCCTATTTTTTACAACGAAGCAAACGCCTTAGTGCTGAAATTCTCAAATTCAAAATCAAAAATGAATACAAACAAAAAGAATTTGATTCCCTTTACCACATCTTAGATAAAATCAAATCCGAAGACAAAATTGAATTTTTAGATTCTGCTTTAAAAAACCGAATTTCCAAAATTGCCCACCATATGGTGGAAAAAAAAGAAATCCCACAAGAAAATAGTCAGATTTCATTAAAAGGAAATCTCAAAAACCATAACAGTGGAAAACTAACCTTCGTCTGTTATGTGTTAGAAGGGGTACATTTCCTTCTACCGAAAAAACCATACCGAGTTTTACGTAATATCCCTGCTTTCAAAAAACAAATCAAAATCAAAGACAAATTAATTCCTATGTTTCCTGGCCCTGGATTTATCCTCATGGAAGAAGGGGAATCCAAAGAGAAACATGTCATCCTAATGAAAAATGGAGAGAAAAAGGAATGTGCTTTTTATTTTGATGAATTAAAAGAAGACTGGGCCATTTCCAAAACCTCTCTCGATGCCATCTTAGAAAAGGAATCCAATCACAAATCAATTGCTGGTAAAATCAAACGGAAAGGAAAAATATACCACGTCATCAACCTATAACTTTTACCGACCTAAACCACACTGAGTTATGAGTTTATCGAAGTGCCAAAATAGACAAACTTATTTCTTTGTCTTTGGTCAGTTGATTTTTTAAAGCATCAATCCCATCAAACTTTTGTTCCTCTCGGATTTTTTTTACCATTTCCAATTCAATTTCTTGTCCATATAAATTTCCTTCAAAATCAAAGATGTTTACTTCTACATGTAAACCTAATCCGTCAAAGGTGGGATTAAATCCAATGTTTACCATTCCTTTGTGATCTTTTCCATCAAACTTCACAAAACAAGCATACACACCCACCGATGGTAAAAGTTTATCACTTGGAACTTGGAGGTTTGCCGTTGGAAATCCAATGGTACGCCCACGTTTGGAACCTTCCACCACGGTTCCAGAGATATGATAATTTCGTCCGAGTAAGATCTTTGCTTCTTCCATTTCTCCTTTGTCGAGAAAACCTCGGATGAGAGAGGATGAAATTTTACTGTCTTTTTTTAAAACTGCTTCTCTTAACTCAACCGCATAACCATAATTAGCCTTATGAAAATCAAGAAGTGTAAAATCTCCCCTTCTTTCAGCTCCAAAAAAATGGTTATAACCAATCACAATGTGTTTGGCATGTAAAGTTTGGATCATAATTTTTTCTAAAAAGTTTTCTGCAGACATCTTCGAGAGTGAGATGGTAAAATCTAAAACGATGAGGTAATCAATCCCGAACCCGCGAATGAGTTCCTCTTTTTCTTTTTCTGAGGAGAGGTATTTAAAATTTGGTTTTTTCCCAAGCACAACTGCCGGGTTTGGATAATAAGTAACCACAACCGAAGGGATTCCAAGTTCCTTGGCTTTTTCCACTGTCCGTAACAAAAGTGTTTGGTGGCCCACATGGATTCCGTCGAAATTTCCAAGTGTCAAAGAAGAGCCTTGTTGGAATTCATTTTGGATCGATTCTAAAGAGCGAATAATTTTCAAAGGGGGACTTGTCTCGTAATCCGATACTTGGAATAGGTGCTACCATTGAAACTACGAATCCTTCTCTTTACGGCAATCTTTTTATCAACGAGTGGTGCACTCTTCGCAGATGATTCGAAAATTCCCAAACAAGAATTTGGATTGGAGGAAGGATTATTACCAGAAGACATTTCTACCTTCCCCGAGTTGAAAACATGGGCCATCTACCAATCGTATGAATTAGAACCGGATGGTCCCTACTTGGGATTACAAGATTCCATTTGCCGGATGGTGCCCGAGTCGGGACTTCGTTTTTTATTAGAAAAACCAAGTGATACAAAATCCACAGTGTACCTGTATTTGGACTTAACGATGTACAAACCACTGAGGGGATCAAAGTTCAAACCTAGAAAATTACAAATTTTTGTGAACGGAAAACCCAAACGTGCCATCCTGACAGAACGTACGAAGGGTTTCCAGAATCCTGTCGAAATCCCATTAGAACCTTCTGAATACCCAGATGGCAAAATTTACGTAGATTTAGTGCCGAGTCAAAACTCTGTCGGCCGTTTTTGGGGGATTTGGGATGCGTTTGTTGTCGAAAACCGTTTGGACGAAAAGGATTGATTATACCGCGTATTTTTCGCGGTATTCGTCTTCCCCAATGGTTTGGAAGTAACTGGTAAGCCCTGCTACCTTAAATACCTTCTCAATTGCCGGTTTCATATTGGCAATGGAGAACTTCCCTTGCAATTCTTGGACATAATTCAGCTGTTTGATGAGCATTCCAATCCCAGAAGAGTCGATGTAGTTCAATTTCTCTAAATTGATGATGACGTGGAGGTTGTTTGAAGGTTGGTTTGGGATATTGGTTTCTAGGAAGTTTTTAAAATCCAAGGAAGTGTAAATGTCCAAACTTCCGGAAATGCTGATCACAAAAGCGTCTGCATTCTTTTTCAGATTTATTTCCATGGGAGACCTACCGCTAGCCTCCTGTTTTTACGTTTTTTGTTCAACCTTATTTTTAACAAATTAATAATTTCATTTCAAAAGTCGAAAATAGATATAGAGTTTACTATCTGGGAGTTCTTATGCGTACCTCGTTTGTCTTAATTTTTACCTTCCTCTTCACCGTTGGTCTTTTTGCCGCGGATGAAAAAAATGAACCTGTGAGCCAAGCAGATTCCCACAAATTGAATCCAGATGGAAGCATCGCTCTCATCCCATATAATGCCAAACAACAACAAAAAATCGATCGTATCGGTAAGGAAGTGGATGATTACCACGCCATGATCAATGAAAAGATCAAGTTCCTTAGCTTTGAGAAAAAAATCAAAGACAGTCGTTATGGTCAAGTTTCCAGTGCACGTGAAATCCACTTACCTTATGAGCCACGTTATGTGATGCACAGCCGTTTTGTAATGAAACTGAAAGGTGGCGGTGGTGCTGAAGGTGGTGGTTTTTCCCTTGATGAACTTTCCTTTTGGTCCCGTAAGTCATTAACAGAGAAAGGAAAAGACCCAGTTACAACCTACCGCGAACTCAAAAACAGTACAGCTGGCGGAGTGAAAGGACTAATCCTTTCCGTACGAACTGTTACAAACGCTGACGACAACACTCTCAATTATGAATTGGAAAAAATCCAAAGCCCATGGGAAAGAATTCGATTGGCAACCGCTTACCGTGACAGGCTTCGTGAAGTAGCAAGAAACATTGATCGTTACATCCAAGCAAAAGGAAAACTCGAAACTAAAATGGTTTCTGAATCCGTAATGGAAATCTCTGTGAGTGGAGATTTCGAAGAGCCGTAGTTGAATTTAGGTGGGATTTGTTAATTAATGCCACCGCAAAACACCAATCTATACGAAGCATTAGAAATCCCCTTTGGAGCTACGACGGAAGAGATTAAATCTTCTTTCCGTCGTCTCGCAAAACTTTACCACCCCGACAATCCCATCTCTGGATCTTATGCCAAGTTCCAAACCATTTATTTTGCCTACCAAACTCTTACTGGAGATTCAAGAAAACAGTATGATGATGAGTTCAAAAAGAATTATGCAAAAGCATTTTTAAAACGAAAACTAGAAGAACATCCAATTGTTTTACCAGTGTCCCGTGTACGGTTTACAACAGGGATCATTGACCTTGCTAAACGTGGGCTTATGAGAAAAGGGTTTCGCAATAAAGATCGTAGGAAGGTTACGGGCATTGATTATGATTTGGTGATTGATTTAAAAGAATCGGAAACTGTACGTCCTGTGATTGCCGTGATCCCACTTACCGTTCGGATTGTATGTCGTGATTGTATGGGCAGTGACCCACATTGTTCTGCATGCAATGGCCGTGGTAGTTATAAAGGGTACCGAAAACTAAATGTAGAATTTCCAGTTTCGACTCTTCTCCCATCCAAAATCTTTGAATTTGATCTTTCCAAATTTCGTCCCGATTCCTTCACACATTTTAAGAAAAAAATCCTACGGGTGAAACTTCTCATCCATAAAAATATCCCTTTACGGACAAAGACCGCTGTCTAAAAAGGAAACCAATGGAGAGGATTCCAAAAATCGTATTTCTATCCCCTATTTATAAAGAAAAAATTTGGGGTGGCAGGAAATTGGAATCAAAAATGGGACGAAGTATCCCAGAAGGATTGATTGGAGAATCATGGGAAGTTTCCGTTTATGGTTCCGATGTTTCCAAGATCCAAAATCCAGAATTTCCAAATCTTCCGTTAACCGAACTCATTCAAAAAGCACCCAACGAAGTTTTAGGAAAACCATTTTCCAATTCAGGTTTACCCCTACTCGTAAAAGTCATTGATGCAAAAGAAAAACTGTCTGTCCAAGTTCACCCAAACGATGATTATGCGCTCAAATATGATCCACAGTCCAATGGTAAAAAAGAATGTTGGTATGTTTTATCAGCAGATCCTGGGGCAGAACTGGTTGTAGGATTTGACATTCATACAAACCGAAATGAATATGAAGCACTTGTTAAAGAAAATTTAGGAGAATCTGTTCTCAAAAAATGGAAAGTAAAACCTGGTGATGTATTCCTTTTAAATCCAGGAACCATACACGCGATAGGTGGTGGAGTTTTACTTTTAGAAGTGCAACAATCCTCTGACTCTACTTACCGAGTTTATGATTACGGAAGAATTGGGGACGATGGTAAACCAAGAGAATTACATTTAGAAAAAGCATTCTCAGTATTGAATTTTTCAAAATCGAATGGTGACGAAAAACTAAAAAAAGAACTAATAGGTTACCATCCTTTCCCTAGATTTTTATTCACTTCCAATGATAAATTCAGGCTTGAATCTTGGGAATTCAACCAAGCTCAAAACTTCACCTTTGCCCCGTTATCTGATCCAGTTTGTTTTGGAATTTTTTTCACTGTTTCTGGATCCATTTATTTTCCAGAACTAAATCGTACAGTTGGAACTGGAGAAACATTTTTTGTGACTGCTTCCGGATTTTCTGAGACAATTCATGCAAGTGTAACCCCTGGGACAAAACTTGCTTTTATGTCCAGTGGAACCGATACTGTAAAATATCAATAACAAGACCTATTGACTTTTTGATTCATTTGGTATAATGGAGTGTAGAGAGGTTCTATGAAAAAACTTATTTCCATTTTACTCGTGTTAGCTTCCACTTCGCTTTTTGCGTTGTCTGAATTAGAGAATTTGATGATAAAAGAGGCAAATTCCCCAGAAAGTAAACAAGCTGCACGTTCTTACCTAAATGCAATGGCAAAAGAAAAAGAAGAAAATGCAAAACGCCACGAAAAGATGGCTGGCAATAAAGGTGGGAAAGCAGTATCCGAAGCAAAATTCAAAGAACATTGTTTGAATCTTGCAAAAGAATTCCGTGCAGAAGCTGACGAATACAAAAAAGCAGCAGATGCTTTAAAATAAAAAATAAAATTTAGTTGGGTAAAGGAATCCGATCTGTTTCGTTTGGAACTTTTGGAAATTCATCCTTTGCCCATCTTTCCTTAGCAGAATCAATCAATTCCTGGCTAGTTGCGACAAAGTTCCAATACAAATGCCGTTTTTCCTTCAAAGGTTCCCCTCCAAGTAACATCAAACGACTGTTTTGTTTTGCTTTAAAGGATACTTTCATTCCTTTTTCAAATAAAACCATACTTCCAACCGTATAAGATTCCCCCTCTGATTCGATGGCACCTCTCGCTATGTACAAGCCAGCTTCTTCTTCAGAAGAAAGTTGCCACTCTATTTGGCCAGCATCTATTTTTACATCGATGTCAGCATAAAAAAGTGGTGAATGAACTACGGCTGATGATTCTAAATCCAAAAATTTACCACCTAACAAACGAAAAGTAAGTCCTTTTTGTTTCATCACGGGGATTTCTGCTTCAGAAAGGTGTTGGAAACTTGGGGATATTTGTTCTTTCTCTTTAGGGAGTGCTATCCAAGTTTGTATTCCTTCTAATACTTCATATTTAGGATCAAATTTAGATCGTTCACTATGAACAATACCAGACCCTGCAACCATCCAATTGGTTTCATTGGGCCGAATGTCCATCTCTACTTCTAAACTATCTCGGTGTGTGATCACTCCATCATACAAAAAGGTAATGGTAGCAAGTCCAATATGTGGATGGGCTCGGACAACAAGTTCTTCACCAGTGACAACAGGTACAGGTCCAAAGTGATCAAAAAAAACAAAGGGTCCCACTGACCTTTTTTCTAAGGCAGGAAGAACACGACGAATGATAAAATTATCTCCTAGGTCTTTTGAATGTCCGATCAGTGATTTTGTCATTTGGATTTAGACTTCTTTGTTTTGGGTTTTGATGGAATCTTTTTCGTAGTCACTTTCGCTTTCTCTTTCGGTTTGTTTTTAAGGGAACGACTCCCTTGTTTTTTTGATTTGGACGTAGATTTAGATTTGAGATTTTCTTTTGTTTCTTCCACCTTCCCAACAAACAATCCAATCGCTTCTTTTCCCTTTGTCCAATGTGCTTTATCTCTTGCATTAAAGTAGAGAATAAAAATATTTTCAGCTTCGGAATACTTCACATCACATGCATAGACATGGCTTGCCTTCCAACCGCGCCCAGTAGGACCAAGGATTGGTGTGTTGTTGATTCGTTCAAAATTGATTCCATCTTCACTTTGTAAAAATAGAATTGCCGAACAAGATTCCTTCCTAACGGGATTCCAAAAAATACCATTTTGAAACCCTAAGTATCTGCCTTTCCAAGGGATCACTTTAATGGAACCGGCACCCAAATTACAAAATGGATCCATATCGTTAGGTGATAAAATCGGATCTGAAAAATACGAAAATGGGCCTAGTGGGGAACTGGCTTCAGCAACCGTAATGTACTTTGGTTCACAAAAACCACAATCAGGAATCATCACTAGTGATGATGAAAAGTACATCCTGTACTTATTTCCAAATTTCACAAGACAAGGATTACTAACAGATTCACCAAAGTTTGGATCTTTATGAAATGGAAATTTTGGCACGATAACAGTTTTTGAAGCTGACCAATGGACTAAATCTTTGCTCGTTTTCACTTCAATTTTTGATTTCCATTTACGATACGGAAACCAAGACATGAGGACATGTAAAAATTTGTATTTTTCATAATACAAATAATAAGTTCCATCTTCAGAGTAGATAAAAGGACGCATTGCATTACGAACAATGGATTTCTTTTTTTTCCAATGGATACCATCCTCGGAAACATACTCTAACACACCGAAGATGTTATGCGCAAATAAATGCCACAGACCATCAGGGCAAGATTCAGGAAATAAAAAACTAGGATCTGCCAGAATCGGAGATGGAAATCCTGGTTTGATGATGGGATCCTCTTGGTAGAGTTGCCAATAGATATTTTGTTTGTTCAAAGGGGAAATAAACCTTATTTTTCTAATACTTGTTTTAAATTGGAAAGACCTTCTTCAAAATCATTTCCAATCATTTCTTCAAAATTCATAAAAAGTAACATCAAATTAAATGGATAAGGCATAGATCCATCAAAACCCCAAATTACTTTTGATTTTTTTGGATCTAAAGAAGAAACTTTCATATAACTTCTTTCAGTTCCTTCAAACGGTTCAAAAAATCGTAATTCAGTTTGCATCTCTAACGTTTCAACATTGATCATCTT